>JBOHUP010000088.1:0-1597 GCA_050734615.1 Candidatus Dormibacteraceae bacterium
GTGTTCGAGCCGACATTGCCGGCCGCCCCGGGCGTGACCGCGATAACGTTCGCCGGAGCGGTGCCCCTCCAGGGCACTGTCACACCACCCGAGCTCTGAGCGAACTCGATCTGGTTCGTGTTCATCAGGCGCTGACCGTACGGGACCACGATTCCGGCCGATCCGCAATCGATGCCTGGGCAGGCTGGAGGGTTGAAGTTGTTCGTGTAGACAACCGAGGCGATGGCCGGCGCGAGAGGCACAGTGACCGAGCCGGTCGTCTTGAAGCCTTGAGAGGTGGACCGGGAGAGCACGACGGTGCGCACATGGATCGGCGCCTTGTTGGGCTGCGCCTGGATCTCGACGTCTTTCTCAGTGAAAGGTTGCGCCTGCGCCACCAGGGTGACCGACGCCGACGGTACGAACACCGCCACGGCGAACAGGCCGACGATGATCAAAGTCGCCGCCGTGACGTAAAGGAGGAACCGGCCGGGCCTCAGCTCGGTGGCCGTCTTGGTCAAGAGCCTGGTCGGCGCGGCGAGGCCGATATGCGTGGTGGGTGCGAGGCGCGACCGCTGCCACCACTTCCTGACCGGCGGCTGCGGCTCCGCTTCCGAAACTATGCCCTCTCCGAGCGGCCCGACCGCTCCGAAGACCGGGAACCCACTCTCGGAGGCCATCTTCTGGACGGCGGGATCGTCGCACACGACCGTCACGCGCTTCCCCAGCCGCGCTGAGTAGTTTCGGAGCAGCTGGAAGTTGAACCGGCTCTGGCCGATGCGTGAGCGCATCGGCAGCACGAGCATCGTGTCCTCACCGTGGAAACGGCGGAGGCGCTCTACGAGCTCCGGAATCTCCTCTTCGGTTTCGACGTAAATCGGGTTCGTTGCCATGACGTTTACAAGTCTCCTGGGAGTGTGCTCAAGCCTTTATACCGCTAAGGACCCGTCTCATGACAGTGTTCACGGTGTCGCGCTCTTCGGCTTCCGTTCGCAAAGCGTGGTTCGCGAGGCCCATCGGCGCGACGTCCTGTGGGGTCGAAAGCTGGCCTGTCGAGTCAGACAGATTACGGACATCGGCCGGCACCAGGTGGCGGATTCGGGGCTCGCGTGGGAAAGGCAACCCCGCGGTCCAGTTGTTCTTGACCATTTCGAGGGTGAGCTCCGGCAGCAGGCTGCCGCCCCCGCAAAGGAAGATGTTGCTGGGCAACCTTTCACCGCGTGAAAGCTCTTTGACGCTCAGGGCGAGACCTTGCAGCAGCACCTCCGCATCGGCGCTCAGCAGATCGGATACCTGGCGGTGCTGGTCGGCTGAGAGCAAGCCCTCGGAGTGGCGTAGCTTGCGCGCCTCGGCCTCTTCGTAGCTCAACCCAAACGCCAGGGCGAGGCGGCGAGTGAACGCGCGGCCGCCGAGGTTGAACATGCGGGTGCCCTCGACGCCACCGTCGCGGATGAGCGCCACGTCGGTGGTGCCGCCGCCGACGTCGACGAAGATCCCGCCTTCAGCCCAGGTCTCCTCGCTCGCGCAGGCGCGGGCGAGCGCATAAGGCTTGGCCACAGCCGCCGCCAGCTCCAGGTCGAGCTCGCGCACGACCGTTTCGATGGCATCGATGTAGGTC
>JBOHUP010000089.1:0-5455 GCA_050734615.1 Candidatus Dormibacteraceae bacterium
CCCGAGGTGAGGTCGAGCAGGCGACCCGATCCGGGCAGGATCGTGAAAACGTGGTGGTTGCCCACCACGTCCTGGACCACGTCGTCCACGCCGGGCAGGCCGCCGAAGAGCCGCTGCGGGCCCCCGCTTGGGCCCAGGGAGTAGATCGCGCTGGCATTCTCGTCAGCGACCAGGTAGGTGCCGTTGAGCCCCACCGACACGCCGGCCGGCCGTCTGAATCCTCCGACAGTGCGCTGCACGTGCCCAGCCGCGTCCACGAACAGCACCGTGCTGTGAGGGCTGTCTGGCACCACCAGTCCTGAGCCCTTTAAGTCGGCGGACATCCCGTCGAGGTTCTCTCCACTCGCGACCGGCTGAAGCTGCAGAACCGTGCGGACACCGGTGTCGGTAAGCGCGACGACGCGGGCGTTGAGCTGGTCGGCGATGTAGATGACCCCCCCGATCTGCGCGATGCCCTCGGCCTCGGGCACCACCTGGGGCAGGCGCGCCAGCGCGCCGTCTGGCGTCACCTTGGCGATGTGGCCGTCGCCGTGCTCGCCGGCCAGAATGCTGCCATCGTCGAGGTTGAGGACGTCGTCGGGCCCGTTCAGGCCGGAGGCCAGCAGCAGCACCGGGTCGGAAGAGCTCACGCCGGTCGCGACGGGCCTGGCGGCCGGCTGGATGCACGGCGGAGGACTGGGACTCGGAGCAGGCGTTGGGCCGTCGATCGCGACCGCGCTTGGTGCGGCGCTTGGGCGGCCGGACGTGCCGCCGGAACCCGTGCCGGAACCGATGCAGGAGGCCAGAAGGCTCGCGGCGGCCAGGCCCGCCGCGACGCGGCTAGCCCGGGTCCCCGACGACGTGGTGGCGGGTGGTGACCCGACGGACGGTTGCGTGCCGGCTGGACATGAGCAACGACGACGTCTCGGCATAGCCGCTGCCGAATGCAACTCCGGGCAGCAGCGGCCCGCCCGTCACCCCGGTGATCGCAACCGCGATCTCGGCCGCTGGAGCGAGCTCGGCAATCCCGTAGACGTGCGAGGCCTGCTCTCCGATCAGTTTTCGTTCCTCGTCGTTGCGGGGCCAGAGCCGGGCCACCAGCTCGCCACCGAGACAGCGGACGGCGCAAGCCGCGACCAGGGTTGCCTGGAGGTCACCGATCCCGATGGCCGCATCGATCCCGCTGTCGGGCAGCGCAGCCATCACGGCGCTCGCGAAGTCTCCCTCCTCGAGCATGCGGATCCTTGCCCCGGCGGCGGCCACCTCCGTGACGACATCCTGGTGGCGCGGGCGCTCGAGGATGGCTACGGTGAGGTCCTGCGCCCGCGAGTCGCGGGCGAACGCAACGCGGCGCAAGTTGTCCGCGATCGGGTCGTCGAGGTCGATCGCCCCTCGTGAGGCAGGGCCGGCGACGAACTTCTCCATCTGAGAGACGGCCGGCAGCTGAGGAAAGCCTCCCGGCTCGACGGCGACCAGGACCGAGACGGAGTTGATATGCCCGCGCGCCACCTGGCTCGCGCCCTCCACCGGGAACAAGCCCAGGTCGACCTGACGCGGCCCGCCCTTGATGATCATGCCGTGTGGCAAAAGCGCCTGGTGGGGAAAGCTCAGCACGACGGTGCCGGTGAGGTCTGACGCTTCAAGCGCCAGCCTCATGGCGTCTGAGGCGGCTTCGGCCACGTGGTCGGGGTCGCCCTTGCCGAGGAGCCGGGCGCTGGCAATGGCCGCCCCCTCTGTCGCGTGGACGAGCTCCAGCGACAGCTCGCCGCGCGCCTGGAAGGAAGGAATGCCGCTTCTTTGCTGCCCCATGTTCGAGTCTTAGCTCGTCTCGGTCTCTTCGAGCAGCTCCACGGGGCGAAGCTCCATCTGGTCGATCCCACTCTGCAGGAACGCAGCGCGCACGAAGTCGCGGAACAAGGGGTGGGCACGGTTCGGCCGCGATCGGAGCTCAGGATGGAACTGGCTGGCGACGAACCATGGGTGGTCGATCAGCTCGATGATCTCGACCAGGCGTCCGTTCGGAGACACACCGCTGAACACCATGCCCTTCTCGCTCATTGCCTCGCGGTACTCGTTGTTGAACTCGAAGCGATGGCGGTGCCGCTCGTAAACGACCTCTTCCCCATAAGCCTTGTGCGCGAGAGACCCGGGCGTCAGCTTGCACGGGTACAGACCGAGGCGCATCGAGCCGCCCATCTGGTCGACGTTTCTCTGCTCGGGCATCAGGTCGATGACCGGTGCCGAGGTGAAAGCCGCGAACTCCGTTGAGTTGGCGTCGGGAGCATCGAGCAGCTCACGCGCGAAATCGATCACGGCGCACTGCAGTCCCAGGCATAGCCCGAGGTATGGAATGCGGTTGTGCCGCGCATACCGTGATGCGATCACCTTGCCTTCGATGCCGCGGTACCCGAAGCCACCTGGCACGACGATGCCCGCGACCCCCATCAGCGGCGACGTATCGCCCGCGTCGAGCTTCTCCGATGAAACCCAGTGAATGTCGATCGCAAGACCGTGGTGGATGCCGGCGTGGCGGAGGGCTTCTATGACACTGAGATATGCGTCAGGCAGCGAGATGTACTTGCCCACGATTGCGATCGGCACCGTCACGCGCGGATGCTTGATCCGGTCGACGAGCTCGATCCACGGCCCGTGGTCGGGCTGGTTGGACTTCTCATCGAGCTCGAAGTGCTTGGCCAGCACGTTGCCGAACCCCGCCGCCTCGAGCATCAGAGGCACCTCGTAGATCGAGTCCACGTCAGGCACCGACACGACCGCGTCGCGCGGCACGTCGGTGAACAAAGCGATTTTCTCTCGCAAGTCGGCGTCGATCGGCCTCTCTGAGCGGCAGATGATCGCGTCCGGCTGGATACCGATCGCCCGCAGGGCCTGGACCGAATGCTGGGTCGGTTTTGTCTTCATCTCATGGCCGTGCACGACCGGCACCAGCGAGCAGTGGACGTAGAAGACGTTCTGCCGGCCAAGGTCGTTTTTCAGCTGGCGTATCGCCTCGAGGAACGGAAGGCTCTCGATGTCGCCGACCGTACCCCCCACCTCGACCACGACCACGTCAGCCTGTGGGTCGCGCGACGCCCGAAGGATCTTTTCCTTGATCACGTTGGTGACGTGCGGGATGACCTGCACCGTGGCGCCCAGGTAGTCGCCCCGCCGCTCGCGTGCGATGACCTCCTGGTAGATCTTGCCCGTGGTCACGTTGGAGGCCACCGTCAGGTTCTCGTCGACGAATCGCTCGTAGTGCCCGAGGTCGAGGTCGGTCTCGGCGCCGTCGTCCGTGACGAACACCTCGCCGTGCTGATATGGGCTCATCGTCCCGGGGTCGACGTTGAGGTACGGGTCGAGCTTCTGCAGGGAGACGGAGAGGTGGCGGGCCTTCAGGATGTTCCCGATCGACGCCGCAGTGATGCCCTTGCCTAACGAGGAAACGACACCCCCGGTCACGAAAACGTACTTCGACATGCAGACCTCCCAGGGCGGTTTTATGAATTCTACCGACTGGGCCGCTTGACTTAAACCTTTGGTTCTACTTTGGGCTCGAGAACCACGACTTTTGTCTCGTACTCACCCGAGGATTTCTGGACCGAGAGCTTGGGTTGGGCCTCGGACGCCGCCACGGCCATCTCCTTGAGGAAGCGGTCGATCGTGTCCAGCTCGATCCTCAGGCCGGGGATCGCATAGTGCATCGGCACCACAAAGCGAGGTTCGAGCTGCCTGACGACCTCGGCCGCCTGGGCGGCGTTGATCGACGTGTGGCCGCCGACCGGCACCAGCAAGACGTCCGGTGACGCAACGGCCTCCGCCTCGGCATCGTCCAGCTTGTGCCCCAGGTCTCCGAGGTGACAGATGCGTACGTCATCGATCTCGATCAGGTAGACCGTGTTACGACCGTGCTTGGCGCCCTTCTCCGAGTCGTGGAAGGTGGGCACGCCGACCACGCTGACGCCGGCCACCTCGTACTCGCCTGGACCTCGTATCTCATACGAAGGGTCGCGGACGACCTGGGTGTAGTTGTGGTTCTCATGCTCGTGGCTCACCGTGACGAGGTCGGCGTCAAGGCGCTGCAGCCTGAGCCCGATCGACGGCGGGTAGGGGTCGGTGACGGCGGCCGCGCCTCGGCCTCTCAGCCGGAAGCAGCCGTGTCCAAGCCATGTGACGTCCAAGTTGTCTCCTTATATGGATTGCTACATGCGCTCGGGAGCGCTGACGCCGATCAGGTCGAGAGCAGTCTTCAAAGTGTGACGCGCGGCCCGGCAGAGCTCCAGCCTGGCCCTCGTCAGGGCAGCATCATCGACTACCACGCGGTGCTCGGCTTGAGCGTTGCCTGCGTGATAGAAGCGATGCACGGCGGTCGCGAGATCCTGCACGTAATACGGGATGCGGTGCGGCTCGAGCAGCCGGGCGGCGTCCCCGACCACCTCGGGCCAGAAGGCGAGCTGCCGCGCCACGTCGAGCTCCCAAGGCTGGACCAGCAGCGCCACATCGGCGGGCTCCGGCAGACGCGAATGCGTCTCGCTCGCGGTGATCTCGACGTTGGAAAGCCGCGCGTGCGCGTACTGCGCGTAGTAGACGGGGTTCTCATTGCCCTGCGTGACCGCGAGCTCGAGGTCGAACTCGATCGTCGTGTCCGGCGAGCGGAGGAGATAGAAGTACCGCACGGCGTCGGAGCCGACGCGGTCGACCAGCTCGTCAAGCGTGACGAACCGCCCGGCACGCTTCGACATCTTGCCCTCTTTCAGGTTGACCATCTGGTGAAGGATGATCACGAGCCTGCCCGGATCGATGCCTAGCGCGGCCGCGGCTGACTTCATCCGCGGCACGTAGCCGTGGTGGTCCGCGCCCCATACCTCGATGACCCGCTGGTAGCCGCGCTGCTCGAACCTGCTGAGCAGGTAGCCGAGGTCGGAGGCGAAGTAGGTCGGCTGGCCGTTGGAGCGGATGACCACCCGGTCTTCCTCTTCGACGACGTCGCCGCCCCCCTCCTCGCGCTCCTGCAGGGCCGGGCCGAACCAGAGGGCGCCGTCGCGCTCCTTCAGGTATCCGCCCTCACGCAACCTCTCGATCGCCGCCTGGGCCAGCCCTGATTCCCAGATCGTGTTCTCCCAGAACCACTCGTCATAGCGAATGTTCAGGCGCGCGACGGTCGCCTTGATCTGCTCGACCATCTTCCCGAGCGCGAACATGCGCAGCCGCGGCTCTGCCTCCGGCTCGGGCAGCGTCTCGATGTCGGGCAGGTCGTGCCGGGCCATCTCCGCGATCTGCGAGACGTACTCGCCTGTGTAACCGCCCTCCGGCGGCTCCTGGCCGTGCACCCGCGCATATACGGAAGCACCGAACCGGCGCGTCTGCGTGTTGTCGGAGTTGACGTAGTACTCGCGCTGGACGTCGTGACCGGTGAACTCGAGCAGCCGGCAGATGGAATCGCCCAGGATCGTGCCGCGGCCGTGGCCGATGTGCAGCGGAC
>JBOHUP010000090.1:0-4021 GCA_050734615.1 Candidatus Dormibacteraceae bacterium
TGCGGGCGCCCCGGGTGCTCTGCGCGGAGCCAAACGCAACTCATACGAGCCGCCGATGACCGAGGAATTCTGGCGGACCGCCGGACGCGGCAGCCTGATCCTCGAATATCCGGTGGTGCTTGGAGGAGGCGGCTCGGAACGCCGCAGGGTCGACGGCCTGATCCTGCTGGACGGAGATTTCGCCAGGCTGTCAGTGGCTGAGGTGCCCGACCTGAGCGGACGACCCGTGATGCTCGTGCAGACGGTGGCCGGCCGCACCGACGCGGCACACGTGGGCCAGGCGCTCCTTTCGTGCTGGCTGCTCCGGCAGCGCTTCCCGAGAATCGGACCGATCGAATCGGTCCTGGTCACCGCCTCGCCTGAGCCTTTCCTGACCGCGTTGCTGGAGCGCCTTGGGGTTCGCGAAGTGACGGTGGAGGGACCGTCCGCGGTCATCACGCATACGCACCTGACGGGGGTGCCCGCGTCGCAGCTCGACCTCATCCACGCCCAGATGGGCGGCGAGATGCTGGTCGGTGTGCCGCTCCGAGCGACGCCTGGCGAGCCCTGCATCCTCACCGCGTCGGCGGTGATCCTGAGCGCTCACGAGAGGAAGCGGACGGTGGTCGGCCGAGCCGGCTCGGCGGAGCACCTGATCAAGGGCTCGGCGGCGACCGCGATCGTGAGCACCACCGACCGGCTCGGCATGTACGTGGCGGGTTTCGCGCTGGTGGCTCGCGAGCTTCTCCTGGCGGCGGGGGCGGCGGAGGCCCGCGCGATCGCGGTGGTCGGCACCGACGACAGGGCCGTCCAGGAGGCGCTTCGACAGTTTCCAGGCGTGGCCGTCAGGCTGGTGGCTTCGCCGGCGTAGCCGCCCGAACGCCTACAGGGCAGCCGAGCTGGATTGGGATCGCGGCAGCTGCGAATCGTGCCACCGGCGGTCCGGCGCAATGAGGCTGGAAGCCTCTTGGGGACCCCAGCTACCAGGCTTGTAGATGCTGGCCGGTCGGTGGTTCTGCAGAACCGGCTCGACCACCGCCCAGGCCGCCTCGACCGCATCTTCCCGGGCGAAAAGCGATCCGTCCCCTTCCATCGCGTCACCCAACAGTCGCTCGTAGGGGAGCTCTTCGCCGGCCTGCTCGTCCAGCAGGTAGAGCTCACGCTGGACGCCGACGAATCGCTTGCCCACGGTCTTGACGCGCGCGGCGAGAGCAACCGCGGAACCCGGCTCGAGCCTGAAGCGGAAGTAGTTGGAGGGGCCGGCGGGCTCCTGCGAGCGCTCGAACACCTGATGGGGCGGCGGTTTCAGCTCCACCACCACCTCGGCCACGGTCGCCGCGAGGCGCTTGCCCGACCGCAGGTACCACGGCACGCCTGCCCAGCGCCACGAGTCGACGAACAGCCGTACTGCGCAGAACGTCTCGACGTCGGATTCCCTGGCCACACCCGGCTCCTGCCTGTAACCGGCGAACTGACCCCTCACGAGGTCATCCGGCGTGAGGCGGCGCATGGCGTGAAAGACCTTGACCTTCTCGTCCCGCAGCGAATCGAAGCCGACGCCTGGCGGCGGCTCCATCGCGAGCAGCGAAACGACCTGGAGGAGATGGTTTTGCACGACGTCGCGCAGGCAACCGGTGGCGTCGTAGAACGTGCCGCGACCATCGACGCCGAACTCTTCTGCCAGCGTGATCTGCACGTTGGCGATGTGGTTGCGATTCCAGATCGGCTCCAGGAAAGAGTTGGCAAACCGAAAGTAGAGGATGTTCTCGATCGCCTCCTTGGCGAGAAAGTGGTCGATGCGAAAAACCGAGGACTCCGGAAATACGGACAGCACCGTCCGGTTCAGCTCGCGCGCGGATGCGAGGTCGTGGCCAAAAGGCTTCTCGATGATGATGCGCGCGCCCTGCTGCAGCCCCGCCATCCCCAGCGCCCGTATCACCGTCGCAAACAGGCCGGGCGGTATCGCCAGGTAGTGGGCCGGGCGGCTCGCCGGGCCCAAAGACGCCTTGATCGCGGCGAACGTGGCGGCGTCGGCAAAGTCGCCGCCGACATATTTGAGCAGGCCCAGAAAACTGGTCAGCGCACCTCGATCGGCCTTGCCGGCGCTCGCCATGATGCTGTCCTGGGCACGCTTTCGGAACTGAGCAAGGCTCCAGGGGTCGGCGGCGACGCCGATCACCGGCACTTTCAGCTCGCCTCGCTTGGCCATCCGGTATAGCGCGGGCAATACCTTCTTATATGCGAGATCGCCGGTGGCCCCGAAGAACACAAGAGCGTCCGACGGCCCGGCGGAACTCGCCTTCGCCGCAAGAGTCATCGTTCGCTTCAAGGATCGATCAGCAGGGAAGGCCCAGGCGATCCGATCGAGGCATGGCCAGAAGATAGCAGCCGAGCCGGCCCGCAACGAGCCGCCACGGTCACCGGCTATCTTGACTTGCATCACCCACAGGAGGCTTCCATGAATCCACCCCACGGAGTGCACTCTCGGACCGTTCGCACGAATCGGCTCAACGTTCGCTACATCGAGTCCGGGCCCACCGACGGCATCCCGGTCGTGATGGTGCATGGGAACCTCTCCACGGGGCGCTTTTTTGAGCACCTGATGCCAGGTGCCCCCAAGCAATACCGAATCATCGCGCCCGACATGCGCGGTTTCGGCGATACGGAAAGACTCCCCATCGATGCCACACGCGGGCTTGGCGATTGGGCCGACGACACCTGGTCGCTCGTGGAGTCGCTCGGGATCCAAATGCCGGTGCACCTGGTCGGCTGGTCGACCGGTGGGGCCGCGATCGCCGGCTACGCCGAGGCCAGGCCGGTCGCCTCGCTCACGTTCGTCGATCCGGTCTCGCCCTACGGCTTTGGCGGCGTCCGGCTCGACGGCACGCCGTGCTTTCCCGACTACGCCGGATCCGGTGGCGGCACGGGCAGCCCCGACTTCACCAAGCAGATCGCCGCGCACGACACGTCGGCCGGCTCGCCTTTCTCGCCACGCAACGTGATCAACAGCTCGTACTGGGCGCCCACGCATCGGGAGCCCAAGGACCGGGAGGACATGCTGGTGGAGGAGGTCCTCAAGTCGGTCACGGGTGACGATGGCTACCCGGGAGACCTCACGACGTCCGCCAACTGGCCGGGGATCGCGCCGGGCACGCGCGGCATCCTCAACGCCCTGTCTCCCAAGTACTGCAACTGGGCCAGGATCGTCGACCTCGAGCCCAAGCCGCCGATCCTGTGGACCCACGGCACCGCGGACATCGTGGTCGCCGACGGGTCGGCCTGGGAGATGGGCACGCTCGGCAAGCTGGGCGTGGTCCCGGGCTGGCCCGGCGAAGAGGCATTCCCTCCGCAGCCGATGGTCACCCAGATTCGAAGCGTTCTCGAGCGCTATCGAAATGCGGGTGGGCAGGTCCGGATGGAGATGTTCGAGGGTTCCGGCCACGGGCCGATCTTCGACGCGGCGGAGCGCTGGAGCGACGTCTTCTTCGGGTTCCTGGCTTCAGTCGACCTCAAGGTGGTGGAGCAGTCCGCCTGAGGATCGCGACTCGGCTTCAGTTGCCGTCGGGCGAATCGCTGGGGGCGCTGGGGGCGCCGGCGGGCAGCGGGGCCGTGCAGCCGCCCTGCTTGCCCAGCTTGCTCTTGGCGATCCCGCTCACGTAGGAGCCGCCCTTCTTCGAGTGCGCCGCCTGCGAGACGTAGAAACCATGGTTGCAGGGATGCGGGCCCTGGCCCGGTCCGGTCCTGGCGACTCCAGGTGACGAAGAGCCGGCGTGGGTCGACGCCAGCCGCACCGCGACGATGCCGGCGTCGGCTGCGATCAGGAGCGCGACCACGGCCAGGACGATCACCAGCGGCGTGCCGAGGCCCGCGAGCCGTCTTGGCATCATTTCTGGAAGGTCTAACGCCGCCGCGTCCCGGTTCTTTGGTCGACCCGAGTTCTCCATGAACGCGGCCGTCATCCTCGCCATGGCTGTCAAAACGTCGCCGGCAATACAAGTGGTCTCCATCAGTACTTACATGGCTTAACCGCACGGGGTTCAGG
>JBOHUP010000091.1:0-12099 GCA_050734615.1 Candidatus Dormibacteraceae bacterium
CCCGCGTACTGGCGCATCGTCCACAGGCGATCCCGGTACATGCCCTTGTGGATGCCGCGCGTGAATGGGAAGGTCCCGGGAAGTGGTTCCTCGGCCGGGCGGTCGGCCGCGGAGTAGACCGGCTGGAGCGGCAGGCCGCTGTCGTTGAAGCGTTCGTCGGTCATGTCTCCACCAGCTCGGTCAGCACCCCGCCCGCGCTCTTGGGGTGCACGAAAGCGATCTTCGCGCCGTGCATTCCCATCCTGGGCTCGGCGTCGATGAGCTCGAGACCCGCCGCGCGCGCCTCGTCAAGGGATCTCCGGATGTCGGTCACGCCGTAAGCGATGTGATGCAGACCCGGCCCGCGCTTGGCCACGAACTTGCCGACGGGCGAGTCCTCCCGCAAGGCCGCCATGAGCTCCAGCTCGGCGTCACCCATCCGCAGAAAGGCCGCCTCCAGACCATCCATCTCGCTGCTCGTCCGCTGCAGAAGCCGTGCCCCGAACACGGACTCGTAAAGCTCGACCGCCTGGTCAAGGTCGACCACGGCGATCCCGACATGGTGAATATTCATAACTCCCTCCGCCGCTTGCCGCGGAGGGTGGGCGTGGGGATAGCGGGCAATCTATTTCTCGTAGCGGTACCAGCCTTCTCCGGTCTTGCGCCCGAGCTTTCCTGCGCTAACTTTTGCGGCGAGCTGCGCCGACGGCCTGAACCGCTCGTCGCCCGTGGTGCGGTACATGTGCATCCGCGCGTTGTATGTCACATCGAGCCCGCTGAAGTCTCCCAGCCGAAAGGGCCCCATCGGCCAGTTCAACCCCCTTTCCACCGCCGTGTCGATGTCCTCGAACGAGGCTATCCCGGAGTCGAGCAGGCGGTAGGCCTCCTGCGTCGCGGAATGCAGGATTCGATTGACGATGAACCCATCGATCTCCTGGTTGAGGAGCACCGGCGTGCGACCCATCTCGCGTGCCATCGTCATCGCTCGCTCGGCCGTCTGGTCCGATGTCAGAGGTCCCCGCACGATCTCGACCAGGTCCATGACCAGCACCGGGAAGAAGAAGTGCATGTTGACGCAGAGCTCTGGCCTCGACGTCGCCCCGGCGAGCTTGCTGATCCCCATCGTGGAGGAGTTGCTCGCGAGCACTGCTTGACGCGGCGCGAGCCGGTCCAGCTCGGCGAAAATTGCCCGCTTGACTTCGAGGTCCTCGAACACGGCCTCGATGACAAGGTCCGCGCCGGCGGCCGCTTCGCGAAGGTTGGTCGTCACGCGAACGCGCTCGAGTGATCCTTCGGCGTCCGCCTGATCGAGCTTTCCCTTCTCGACGCGCCGCATGAGGTGGCCCCGGTTCGACTGGACCGCTTTGCGCAGCTGCTCATCGCTCTGGTCGTGCAGCCTCACCTCAACGCCGTGGAGCGCCGCCTGCTGGGCGATCTGCGCACCCATGCTGCCGGCGCCGACCACCGCCAGCTTGCTCATCTACTGCACAGAGAAGATTCGAGTGACTGTGTTCAGGGTCGAGATGTTGCCGAACAATCCATCGATCTTCAGCTTGCCTCGGATCAGCTTCCATGCGACCCCTCGACCCACGGCGTCGTAGTAGACCGGCAGGCCGAGCAATCCAATCTTCAGGTTGCTGAGGTTCATCACGGTCTCAGCGTCGGTTCGGATGGTGATCGCGCGCCGCGAGCGAAGGCCGTTGTGGACCGTCAGCGACCCGCCTTTGAAGTCAAGCGTCACGCCCTCGTCGATGTCAGTCACCCAGACCCCGACCCGCGCCACCAGGCCATCGAAATCCTGCTTCCGTTCGGGCCGGCTTCTCACGTTGGCCTCGATCAACCCGCCCAGCATCGAGGCGAAAGCGCTCGGCTCGATGTCGGCATGGTCGACCAAGCCGATGGTGTTCGTTGTCGGCGTTACTTTTCGTCGGGCCATTCGACAGCGATCCGGGTGGTGCATTCGGTCAGCTCCTGCGTGGCCTTCGTGTATCGCACGATGGTCGGCAGGTCGCCCTTTAGCTTGAGCTTGCCCTGGAGCATGCCCTTGGTGGCGTCGAGCTCCTTGGTGGCCACCTGCTTCCAGCGCGAATACGGCGCCATGACCACGAAGTCGCATTTCTGGGCATCGGCTGCGGGCCCGACTTTGATCGAGCGCGCCTGTCCGTCGAAGAGATCCATCACGACTCCTTTCGTCTCGGGAAAATGCTTGTCCGGTTCGGCCTCGACGACCAGGCCTACCGTCCACTTCCAGCCCCTGGCGGCCGCCTGGTAGACGTTCGACTTGTTGATCTCGCCTGCGAAGAGCTCGGCCCAATCGCTGGAAAATGCCTTGACCGCCATGGTGACCTCCCTCTCGCTGATGAATCCCGTCCGCGTGAAGGTTACTAGCCCACGCGATCCCCCACTGCAAGCCGCCCCCAGGCCGTCCTCGCCGGCCGCAAATGAGTCGAGGCTCTCGCCGCCCATCGCTTGACCGGACAACGCCAGATCTCCTCAATCATCGCCATCGGTCCACAAGGCTGGCGGCGCAATTAGCATGGCGGCCGTGGGTGACGGGGCGGCGGCAATGTCCTTCTGCGAACCCCTGTCGGCGCGCGACGCCTGGTTCCTGTACGCGGAACGGCCCGAGACCCCGCTGGATCTAGGAACGGTTTACGTGTTCGAAGGCGGTTCGCAGGTGGTCGGAGGGCGCGGGGCGCTCGGAGTCGAGGAAACCGTCAGGGAGCGCATTCACCTCGTACCGCGATACCGCCAGGTGATCCACCGCGTGCCGTTCAACCTGGCACACCCGGTGTGGGTCGACGACCCGCACTTCGACCTCGGCGCCCACATTCGTCGTGAGGTCCTGCCACCGCCGGGTGACGGCGCCACCCTGCGCCGCCTGGTGATGCGCATCCTCGCGCGGCCGCTCGACATGAGGCGTCCGCTATGGGAGATGACGATCGTGACCGGTCTGGGTGGAGACCGCGTCGTCATCGTCAACCGAGCCCACCACGCCATGGTCGACGGCGTCTCGTCGGTGGACATCCTGACCCTGCTGCTCGACACAACGCCCGAGACCTTTACGCCAGAGCCCCCCGCCGAAGCATGGCTGCCGCGGCCGGCGCCGTCCGAATGGCAGCTCGTGCGGCCGGTGCTTTGGAACCTTCGTCCCGCCAGCCGTGCGGAGCGCACGAAGACACCGGCGTTCTGGAACACCCGCCGCCTGCCGTGGCGCGGCCTGGTCAACTTCACCGGCAAGGTCGTGACGCCGCGTCCGGACCTCTTCTTCAACCGCCAGATCGGGCCGCAGAGGACGGGGCGCGGCCTCAAGGTGCCGCTGGCGGCTTTCAAATCGTTGAAGGACCGCTTTGGCTGCACCGTCAATGACGCCGTCCTCGCCGTCGTGTCGGAGGGCCTGTACCGATGGTTCAAATCGCGAGGCGAAGACGTGCCCGAGAAAGTGCGCGTCTTCTGTCCCGTGAGCGTGAGGAACGACGACGGACGCGGGCGCCTCGGCAACCAGATCAGCGGGATGGTCCTGGAACTCCCGACCGGCGAGCTGTCGATCGAGGACCGCCTGCGCCGCATCAAGGTCACGACGGGAGATCTGAAGCGCACTCGCCAGGCCGTGGCCGCCGACAAGCTGGCCGGCCTCGCGGACTGGGCGCCGCCGTCGCTGCTCGTGCTCGCCGGGCGCCTCATGTCGACGCCGCAAGGCGGCGCCAACATCAACGTGACCAACATCCCCGGCCCGCAGTTCCCTCTTTACTCGGGCGGCGCAGTGCTGCTCGAGGTGTGGCCGTTCGCTCCGTTGTACCCTGCGATGGGCCTGGGCGTCGCCATCGTTTCCTACAACGGGAACGCCTACTTCGGCCTGACCGCGGACCCGGGATTGGTGCCGGACGTCGAGGAGTTCACCACAAAGTTGCGGCAAGCGGCCGATGACTGCACGGCGCTGGCGGCGCTTCAGGAGAGAAGGGAACCATGAAAGGAACAGAGGTCTTGCGCCTGCAGCTCGAAGCGTCCTTCAACCTGGTCCAGGCGCGAATGGAGGGCGTGACCGACGAGGAATGGAAGGCGCGCGCTCTGCCGGGAACGAGCAAGCTCGGATTCATCCTGTGGCACTGCGCACGGACCATCGACTGGACGATCTTCTCAGCCCTTCAGGGCGCGCCGGAGGTCGCCGACAGTCAGAAGTGGCACGGTCGATTCGTCCCGGAAGCGCTGTACGGGGCAGGCATCCCCGATGCGGTCGCGGACAGGCTGCCCGATTCCGTGGCCAGGCGGGACGCGATCGACTACCTCGCAGAGGTGCGTGCCTACGTCACGACGTGGTTCGACCGCCAGACGGACTCGACCCTCGACGCGAAGGTGCCGCTGCGAGCCCACCAGGCCCGGCGGGCGGAGTACGTCCAACCTGAGGTTTGGGCTGCGGTGGCGAGCCTCGACGGCCTGCCTGCGTGGCAGTTCCTCACACGTCCTTCCATCTCCCATATCCGGGTCCACGTGGGCGAGTACGACGTGCTCTTGAACACGCTGCGCTCCACGTCGGAGACCATGCGCTGAACGAGGTTAAGACTCGAGCGTAAAGCGGATCGTGTTCTGGCCGACCGAGATGAGATCGCCGTCGGAAAGCTGCTTTTCGATCACCGGCTCTCCGTTCACCAGCGTGCCGTTGGTGCTGCCCAGGTCGCTGATCCAGAAGTAGCCGCCGCGTATCTCGATCCGTCCGTGGTGTCCCGAGGTTGCGGGATCGCCGACCACGACATCGTTGTCCGGCGCGCGCCCCATGGAGACCATCTGGCTGGGCAGCGCCACGATCCGGCCGGCGAACGGCCCTGACTCAAACGTGAGCAGGGCAGCATATGACGCGCCCTGCGCGACCTGCTCCGGCGGCAGCGCTTGCAGCGATACGGTCTGCTTTGAGGTGGCCGGACTGTGCTGCCAGGCCTGGATGATCGAGGTCGCTTCTTCAAAGCCTTGGGGTATTCCGGTCCCGTTGCCCGGCGCACCGGTCCCGGTCGGCCACGCAACGATGGTCGACGTGACGTTGGGCATCCGCGAACTCGTCGAGCTCGCGGCCCCGGCCGGCGGCGCCACCGGTTCAGGCACCCAGGACTGAGCGGCCGCCACGGGGGCCTCGGGCTCCGGCTCGGTCGGCTCCGGCTCGGCCTGCGCCACGCGGGGCTCGGCCTGCGCCACGCGGGGCTCCGCATCAGCCTCCGCCACTTCGGGCTCGCCCTCAGCCACGGCCGGCTCGAGCTCCGCAGGCGCGGGTTCAGGCACGGCCGCCGCCGGCTCGCGCTCGGACTCATCGGCGACCAGCTCCGCCCACGGCTCAGTGGCGGCCGGCTCAGCCTCGACGGCTTCGGCGATGGGCTCGCCTGGGGCTTCGGCCTGGAGCGCCGGCTCGGCTTGGTCTGGAGCCACCTCGACGGCCGAGGCGCCCGCAGGCTCGATCTCAGTGGCGGCCGGCCCAGCTTCCGCCGCGACCGGTTCACCCGCGGGTGAATCCTCCGCCATCACAGCCTCGGACGCCACGTCTTCGAGGACCGGCTCGGGCAAGACAGGGAGCGCCTCCGGCTCGCCGATCTCCTGGTTCAGCGTCCCAGGCTCGTCGGGGATCTCGGGCTGGATCACGTGTGGCTCGGCGGCTTGGACCGTCTCCTCGGCTTCCGCCGCCGGAATCAGACCGGGCTCAGGTTCGGACTCGGTCACCGTCTCCTGCCCAGGCTCGCCCGCGGGCTCGGTTATCGATTCCTCCCTGGTCTCGGGCTCGGATGGGGCCCCCTGAGCCGCTTCGGCGGCGGATTCGACAGCAGGCCTTGCGTCCAGGGCGGGCTCGGCCACCGGCGCGATGGCCGGCTCGGGCACGACCGGCGCTCGGACCTCGGAGACCGCTGGCGCAGCCGCCATCGCGATGGTCTTGGCCCATTCGCGGTGGGCTTCGGCCGGCACCGGCAGGACCTGTGTCGCGGCCTCGCTCACCCGGTCGACCGCGGCGGTCCCCAGGAAACGCTCGTACCAGCCGGCGATCCGGCGCAGGCGCTCGACGCGCCGGTCGGGACGGCCGTTGCGCGAAAGGTCGTGGGACTCCTCGGGGAAGCGCACCAGCTCCACCGTCTTGCCGAGAAGGCGCAGCGCGCCGAACAGCTCTTCCGACTGCGAGATCGCGCACCGGAGGTCCATCTCGCCGCAGGTCAGGAGCAATGGGGTCCGGTAGTTCCGCACGTAGCGAATCGGCGAACGCCGCCACAGCTCGTCCAGGTCGGGCCAGGGCGGAGGCCCGAGCTCGAGCGCGCCCCAAAGCACGATGTCGTGCTGCGAGTACTCGCTGACCAGGTTCGAGATCGAGCGCATCGACACCGCGGCCGAGAACCGGTCTGTCTGCCCAAGGATCCAGTTGGTCATGTAACCGCCGTACGAGCCGCCACCCACGCCCATACGGTTGGAGTCGATGTAGCCGGTTCGCTCCACGATCTGGTCGAGCGAGCTCATCAGGTCGGCGTAGTCCTTGCCGCCCCAATCGCGCACCACCTCGCGCCGGAAGCGCTCGCCGTAGCCGTCCGACCCGCGAGGGTTCATGTAGAAGACGACGTAACCCATCCCGGCCAGGACTTGAAGCTCGTGGAAGAACGCCCAGCCGTACTGGCCATGCGGGCCGCCATGGATTTCCATGACCATGGGATGGAGTCGGTTCGGGTCCATGCCTTCCGGCTTGAGCACCCAGCCCTCGAGCTGCCAGCCGTCGGGGGCGGTCAGCTCGTGATGCTCGGGCTGCGCGACGTAGCGGTCGCGGAGCCATGGGTTCAGGTCGGTCAGCCGGGCTTCGGCGCCCTTCGTGAAGATATGGAGCTCGCCCGGCTGGTTGGCATCCGTTGCGCAGAATGCGGTTACCCCGGACGAGACGTCGAAGTCGTAAATCCTCCGCCGGCCTCCCACCTCCTCGTGCACGTTGCCCTCCAAGTCGACCGAGTAGACGCTCGTAACCCCCGGTCCGCTGGCGACGAAATAGATACGGTCGCCATCCGCCGACCAGCAGATGCGCGTGCCATGGCCGGCGCGCATGTCCGTGATCACGCTGTCGTTCACACCGCGGTCGAAGTTCGAGGTCAGGCATCGAGGGCCGGCACCGGTGAGGGGCACGACCCAAAGCCGTTCGAGCAAGCCGGCGTCCAGTCCGTTCGGCGCGATGAACGCGATCTCGTCTCCCCTGGGCGACCAGATTGGTGAGCTCAGCAGGAACCCGCCGCCCAGGCGCTGGCGGTTGCCGCCGAGGTCGACGAGGTACAGGGTGAGCTCTCGCTGGAGGTCCGAGCCGGGCTCCGCATTGCCGGCCACGACCAACCGGCTGGAGTCGGGCGCCCAGTCGAAGCCGGTAACGTCCCAGGCACCGCTGGTGAGCTGTGTAACGTCGCCCCCGTCAGCCGACACTACGAACAGGTGGTGATGTCGACCGTCGACGAAACCCTGGCCGTCGTGCTTGTAGTCCAGGCGGCGCACCACTCGAGCCACCGGCGTCCGGCGGAGCTGCTCGCGACCATCCGGTGGTCTGGGATCGTCGACCACGGCGCCGGGGTCGGAGGGGACCACGCCGATGAACGCGATCCGGCTTCCGTCTGGCGACCAGGTCGGGCTCGAGGCGCCCTCGGCGATGGCGCTCAGCTGCGTGGTCTGGCCCGTGCCGACGTCGGCCACGAAAAGCTGATCCGAGGGGCCGACCCGGCTGATAAAGGCGAGTCGGCGGCCGTCAAAAGACCACTCCGGGGAGTGATCGCGCTGCACGCTGGCGGTCGGCTCGAGCGGCTCGGGGTCCAGCAGGCGGCGCACGACGATCCGGCTGCGGTTCTGCCTCGAGGACGCGTCCGCCCAGCTCACCTGGTAGGCGACACGTTCGCCGTCGCGGCTCAGCCGGACGTGGTCGATCCAGCGAAAGCGATAGATGTCCTCAGCGACGATCGGGCCCCCCATGCCGTTCTGCCGATGCTAACAGCAGCGCCGTATCTTTCCGGGGTAAAGCTTTGACATGAACGGTGTTACCGGTCGGCGGGCGGCGATTCGCGGTTTCGGTTGGGGATGCATCGCCGGGATGGCCCTGATCGCCCTCATGTACCTGGCCGCCGCGTGGCTCGGGCTGAGACCTTTGCCGCAGCTGCTCAACCAGCCGATCCTGTCAATCATGCCCGGTTTCGTGTTCGGGTTCCTGATCGACACCCTCCAGCACGCGGGCAAGGTCGTCGAGGAGGTCGGGCTGATCATCGCCATGACGCTCGCCCTCGGCCTGCTGGGCGCGGCTTCGGCCGTCTTCGCCCGCAGGTGGACCTCCCAGTACGAGCCCCTGGCGTTCGCCGCCGGCGGATGGCTCATCGTTGTCGCGCTGCTGCTGCCCATCAGCGGGGTCGGTTTCCTCGGCCTGAACGACGGACCCACGACGCCGATCATCTGGGCAGCGCTTTTCGCTGTCTTCGGGGTGATCCTGCAGATGGGATTCGATCCCCCCGGCGCGACCGACGTCGGACGCCGGCGCATCCTGAGCACCGTTCCCCTGACCATCGGGGCGATCAGCCTCGCGGTCCTCGCC
Organism: Candidatus Dormibacteraceae bacterium; assembly: GCA_050734615.1. Lineage (GTDB taxonomy): Bacteria > Chloroflexota > Dormibacteria > Dormibacterales > Dormibacteraceae > DASXBJ01. The sequence continues at coordinate 8,543 of JBOHUP010000091.1, forward strand.
TATCGGCTCGTGCCCGGCTGGTACCAGGCGGTCTTCAATGCTCCTGAAGCAGGTTTGAAAGGCATCTCGCCCGAGATCACCCCCATCGAAAACTTCTACATCGTCTCCAAGAACTTCAGTGACCCCGTGGTCGATGGAGCTCGCTGGAGCCTTCACGTGGGTGGCCTTGTCGACAAGCCGTTGACCGTGACGCTGGCCCAGCTGCGCGCCCTGCCCTCGGTGACGCAGTACGTGACGCTCGAGTGCATCAGCAACAACGTCGGTGGCGCGCTGATGAGCACCGGCTCCTTCACCGGGGTCCGGCTGAGCGACCTCCTCGCGTTGGCCAATCCGCATGCGCGGGGCACCTGGGTGGCGTTCACGGCAGTCGATGGGTACACCGAGAGCCTGGCCATGAGCCTGGTGCAGGGCGCCCCGGAGATCCTCGTCGCGTATGAGCTCGACGGCGCGCCCCTACCGACCGGGCACGGCTATCCCGCCCGCATGGTCATCCCCGGCCACTACGGGATGAAGGGCCCCAAGTGGCTGGACGCCATCAACGTCGTCGACCACGAGAGTGGGGGTTACTGGGAGCAGCAGGGTTGGGACCACAACGCTCTGGTCAAGACCACCTCCCGGTTTGACAGCCCGCAGGATGGCGACATCGTCAAGCTGGGCGCCATCACCCTGGCTGGGGTGGCTTTCGCCGGTAATCGGGGGATCGGCAGCGTCGAGTACAGCGTCGATGGCGGCGGAACGTGGCACGCCGCCCTGGTCAACGCTCCGCTTTCAGCCTACACGTGGGTCCTGTGGCAGGCGAGCTGGACACCCGGGGCTGAGGGCGCCTTCCGTCTGATGGTCCGGGCCACCGACGGAACCGGTGCGTTGCAGCCCGACGCGGGCGCGGCAAGCTACCCGAGCGGAGCCGGCGGCTACCACTCGATTGGGATCGACGTCAGCCACTAGACCTGTCCAGCAGCTCCTTGACGATCTCCCTGTCGTGGGTGAGCGACGCGAAGTGGCCCTCACCGTTCCAGACGTGCAGGTCGACCTTCGGAATCCGCGACGCGACGCGTCGGGCCGCCGACAGTGGGGCGTTCTTGTCGTCGGCGGAATGCCACCACGTGACGGATGCCTTGATGTCGGCGGGATCGAAATCCCAATCCTTGTTGAACACCAAGGACTCGTCGGCCCAACCTTCGGCGCCTTGCCTCAGCGACTCGGCGAGGGTCTCGCGTGAGATCCGCTGCCAAGCTGCGTTTGCCATGATGGCCCGATCCGCGAGCGGCGCATCGTGCAGCACGCCCTGCATGCCCTCTTGGCTGAGCAACCTCTTCCGCACTGGTGCGAGGTAGGCGTACAGCGCCTGCCATCCCCGCTCCGCGGCAGAGTGGCCCTCGGCGTTGACCCCGACCAGCTGGTCGATCTCCTCGGCGACCAGAGGCGCCGCACCTACGACGACCGTCACCGCCGAGATCCGATCGGGATGCCGTGCGCCGATCGCGAGCGCGTGGGGTCCGCCGCCACTGGTGCCCATGACCGGAACGCGGTCGAGCCCAAAGTCGTCGAGAAGCGCCACCAGGTCATCGGTGATGTCGGCCAGCCCGCGGCCCGGTTTGCGGCTCGATCCGCCATAACCCGGCCGGTCGGCCATCAGGTAGCGAACACCCAGCCCGCGCTGGATCGACGGGTCGTGGTTTCTCGAGAGCCGCGAGGCCGGAGTCCCCTGCAGGCGGAGCACCGGCTTGGCCCCTCGATCGCCCCACCAGCGCCAGGCCAGCTCACGACCGTCCTCCAGGACGAGGACCCCGTCCTCGTAGGCGAGACCGTCTTCCGTCCCCATGGTGGCGACGCTCATTTCATCGTCCAAAGTGCTTTGACGGTGTCCCATCCCATCCTGAACGCGCCCGCCTTACGGATCATCTTCACGATGTTCGACTGCTTTTTCCATTTCGAGGTGCCATCGACGCGAAAGAACTCGTCGAGCGCGCGGTCGGCGACCTGCGGGTACTTGGTGAGCATTTGCGGGTTGTGCTCGAGCAGCGGGACGGCACCGTCGTACTTCTTCATGTCCGCCATGACCCACGAATGGTCGAGCCTTCCCTTGTATTCGGCCAGCCGGCGCTCAGAGAAATCGCCGGCCTCCTTGGCGTGGATGACCGTCTGACCGGCGAGCCGGCCAGACTCCATCGCGAGGTTGGAGCCCTCGCGATGGACGGGGTTGGACAGCATCGCCGCATCCCCGCAGATGAGATAGCCGGATCCGTAAACCTTGGGGATGCCACGAAAGCCGCCCTCGGGAATGAGGTGCGCGAGGTACTCCACGGTCTCGGCGCCGCGCAGCAGAGGCTTGACCGCCGGGTGGTTCTTGAAGTGCTCGAGCACGTCGTTCGGGCTGCGCAGCGTCTGGTTGAACTCGCTCAGCAGCGCGCCGCCCCCCACCGACAGGGTGTCCTTATTCGTGTACACGAACATGAAACCCGCCATGCCCATGGTCGAGTCCCCGAAACACTCGATGGTGCAGCCCTCACCTGGCTCGCAGTTGAACCGCTCCTCGATGAGGCCCGGGTCGAGCTGCATGACCTCCTTGACCGCCATCGCGACCTCGTTCGCGCGCAGCTTGCGACGCAGCGGCTTGCCGTTGATGACCGTCTTCTCGAGCAGGCTCGAGCCCAGTCCGATACCCTCGCAGACGATCACGACCTCCGCGAAGAGGTCGTCGCCACGCCCGGTGCCGACGCCGACAACGCGACCGTCCTTGACGATAAGGCGGTCGACGACCGTCTCCGGGACGACCATGGCCCCGGCCTTCTCCGCCTGCTCCGCGAACCACGCGTCAAAGCGGGCTCGCAGCACGGAGTACGAGTGCGGGTGGGCCCGGTTGCGCAGGTTTTTGTAGTCGATGCCGATCGCGGCCTCCGGCGTCATGATCCAGCGCCGCTCTTCGATGATCGGCCGCTCGAGCGGAGCCTGCTTCCAGTCCTCCCCTACGATCTCCTCGAGGTAGTGGTTGTAGAGGATGCCGCCCATGACGTTTTTTGATCCCGGTTTGACGCCGCGCTCGAGGAGGGCGACCTGCAGGCCCGCCTTGGCCATGGTGATCGCCGCCGCCGAGCCCGCCGGGCCTGCCCCGACGACGACGGCGTCGAATTTCTCGTCGTCCCCCATCAACGCCAATTGAAGCTCATCGGACTGACCGGCGGCGTCGGGACCGGCAAGTCGACGGTCGACGGGATGCTGCGAGACCTCGGCGCGACGGTGATCGACGCAGACGAGGCGACGCACGCCGTCTACGCGCCGGGTAGCCCGGGCCTCGATCTCGTGGTCGGCGAGTTCGGTCAGGAGTTTGTCAGCCACGGGGAGCTGGACCGAGCCCGGCTGGGTGAGCTGGTGTTCCACGACACTGACGCGCGGCGCCGCCTCAACGAAATCGTCCATCCGCTCGTCCGCGAGTGGATGGCTGCCCGCACCGCCGAAGCCGCGCTGGCCGGCGCAAAGGTCGTGATCCAGGATGTCCCGCTGCTCTTCGAGAATGGGCTCGAGCGCCTGTATTCGACAGTGGTTCTCGTCTACGTGCC
>JBOHUP010000092.1:0-1509 GCA_050734615.1 Candidatus Dormibacteraceae bacterium
AAGTGCGCCTGGACGCCGCTCGGCTGGCCGAAGCCGAACAGTCCCGCCGTGGCTCCTGCGACGAGCAAAAAGAAGATGCCCAGCGTGCGGCGGCGACCCACCGCCATGCGAGCGCCCAGCGCGACCATGGCGACGCTCATGAGCCCCAACCAGGCGACACCGCCGGCGCGACCGACACCGGCGCGGTGCGCAGCCGGAAGATGGCGCGGACCAGGGCCGGCGCGGCCACGAAGAGAATCACGAGCGCTTCGATGACCTGAACGAGGTCGACCGGTGTCGACGTCGCCGCCTGCATCTGGACGGCGCCGGCGCGCAGGCCTCCGAAGAGCAGCGCCGCGGCCACCACTCCAACCGGATTCCCTCGGCCCAGCAGCGCAACGGTGATGCCGTCGAAGCCCAGCCCGGATGAGAAATTTGGCGCGATCGAGTACTGGATGCCAAGGATGATGTTGGCGCCGGCGAGCCCGGCGAGGCCTCCCGCCAGAGACATCGCAAGCATGATGGTGCGGCCGACTCCGATCCCCGCCACCCGCGCCGCCTCGGGGTTGGCGCCCACGGCTCGGAACTCGAACCCGTATACCGTTCGCCAGAGCACGAAGTACACGACCACCGCCATTGCGATGGCGAGAATCGCGCCCGCATTGACACGCAGATTGACGGCCCCCAGGCCTGGCAGCACTGCACCTGGATCGACGATTCGACTGATGGCGTCGGTTCGGCCCGGCCGCTGGAAGACGGACGTGGTCAGGCAATAACCGGTCAGAAAGATGCCGACGTAATTGAGCATGATGGTGGTGATCACCTCGTGCGCGCCCGTGCGCGCCTTCAGAAGGCCGGGCACAAAGCCCCACAAGGCGCCGGCGGCGAAGCCGGCAATGACCGCGAGCGGCAATTCGATGAAGCCTGGGAGACCGTGCACCGAGAAACCGACGTAACCGGCCGCCAGGCCGCCCGCGATGACCTGGCCTTCGCCACCGATGTTGAAGAGCCCGGCCCGAAACCCCAACGCCACCGCCAGCCCGGTGAAGACGAGAGGCGTTGCGGCCACGACCGTCTCGGACAGCGGGTAGAAGGCATGGGCGACTTCTTTGGGGCTTCCGCTCGTCAAGGCGGATGCATAGACGGGAGGGCTGCCGACCGCGCCTGAAAGGAGCGCGCCGTACGCCGTGCCGACGGATTGACCGGCGTTGCCGAGGGCCGTCAGCAGATCCGGAGCGGAAAAGACGGTCGGGTCCGAGAGGATGATGAAGACCGCGCTCACGACCAGGGCCGTGAAGAACGCGAGCAACACCACGAGCACCGACGTCCATACGGAGGACCGTGGCGCGATCACGCTCTGGACGACCTGACGCAGGCCGCCGCCACGCCTGGGTGCTGTGGCAGGCGGCTGCGAGCTCATGTCGTGACGTCGCGCTTGACGTCGCCCTTGTCTTGGGGAGTGACCGCAGTCCCGGTGCCCGCGCCGGCCATCAAGAGGCCGATCTGCTCGCGGGTCAGCTGGCCGGCATC
>JBOHUP010000093.1:0-5238 GCA_050734615.1 Candidatus Dormibacteraceae bacterium
CAGGTGCGCAGATCGGAGGACCGAAGCTCGCCACCCGAGCCGAGGATAATTTCGGCCGTACGTGGAACTGCGCCAGCTGAGAGCGTTCGTCGAGGTCGCCAACGGAGGTCACTTCGGGCAGGCCGCCAAACGCCTCCACCTGACTCAGCCGTCGCTCACGCAGCGTATCCAGGCGCTCGAGCAAGAGCTCGGGGTCCAGTTGCTCGAACGCAGCGCCAGGGAGGTGAGCTTGACCCCGGCGGGGGCACTGCTGCTGCCATATGCCCAGGGGTTGGTCCAGGTGGAGGACGAGGCCCGCCGCAAGCTGAGGGACTATTCGACAGGAGTCGCCGGACGCCTCTGGATCGCCTATCGGACCGAAGCAGAGGACATTTCGATGGTGGGGTCGATCATCGGAGAGTACCGTGGGCGCTTTCCCAATGTCGATGTGCAAACTTCGGCCGCCTCGTCTGGCGAAAACCTTCAGCGCCTGCTAGAGCACAACGTGGACGTGGCGTTCGCACTGGTGCCGGCTTCTCACCCCGCAGGCATCGAGGCCAAGAGCATCCGTCGTGACGAGATCGTCGTGGCCGTGCGCTCGGATCACCATCTGGCGCACCTGGACCGCATCCCGGTCGAGGCGCTTCGCGGCGAGCCGATCGCATTACCTCGCGCTCCAATCAACCCGGACACCGTGAACGCGCTGGCGCGCTGGTTGGTGTCCCGCACCGGCGCCGAGCTGAATGTCGTGTTTGACGATCCGACAGAGCTGGCGTTTGAAACCGTCGCCAAGTCCGGTGCGGCGGCCACACTGGTCCCTCGTCTCTACGCGGAACTGCACGCGGCGGATTGCCTGGCGTTCAGGTCGTTATCGCCGGCCCCACTCCTCGACCTAGCCGTCGCTTATCGGACTGGCGACCCTTCGCCGACGGTGGCCAACATGCTGCGGGTCGTCGACGAGGTGGTGCCCTTCGACCCGGCGGCCATCCTGGAGGGTGGCGAGCTGATCTGACCTCCCAGCAACGGATCAACCACTAAGGGATCCGACAGACAGCCGATGACCGTCTCCGCCCATCGTCGTGAGCTATTGAGGATCACCCGAAACCCCCCTGTCGATCTGCATACGCGTCGCACGTGCGCGGTAACGCTTATCTATTTCCATGCGTTCTTGCTGACGTGCGCACTGGCGCCGTGCTCTGCCTGATCGGGGTCTTGGCCGTGGCCGGTTGCGGGCCGGCTTCAAGTTCAAAGTCGCCGGCAAGCACGGCACGGGAGGGGCGCAGTCCATCGTCTCCGGCGGGCGTAGCCGCGTCACCTCGAGGGCTGGCCGGCGCCTACGGCATCCGGTTATCTGACCTCACCAGTGACACGCGCCTCGAACTGATCAGGCCCGATGCAACGGTGGCTGCATCAGTTCCGATCGCGCCGCCGTCAGCGCAGGCTCAAGGGTGCGGCCAGGGCATGGGTGCGGTACTCGAGCCTCCAGTAAGCGCGACGAATGACGAGGTGTATTACCGGGATGGGGATTCCAAAATCCGAATGGTCGTCCCACCCTCAGGCTCGACTGACGTAACGACGGTACCCGGCAACGCAAACGTCGTCAGCTCTTTCTCGGTCAGTCCCGACGACCAGCGCATTGCGGTTCTGGTGGAAGATCTCTCAGCTGCCACGACCATCGCCGAAAGACTCTACGTTGAGGATCTCCGAGGCGGAGGACACCACGCGGACATCTACACGACGACCGTCCCAAAGGGAAAGAGTGCCACCACGCTCTGGCCCATGGGCTGGCATCAGGGACGGCTGGTGCTCGGCGTTTGGGGAGCTAGCACTTTTGAACAAGCTTTGTATCCCAACGCATGGCATGTAGTAGATGCGACGACTGCGCTTCGCCAGGCATCGATCGGGGACGCGAACTGTATTGCCAGCGCCTGGCCTTCGCCGGCAGGCGTCGCTTGCTTTGTTCACCAAGCTGGACAGGTCCGCGTCTACTACTGGACGGGCAAACTCACCACGACCTTGCTGAGCCAGACTGGTGCGATGAATCTGTCTCCATCGGGAGACGTGCTCTTCGCTGCGGTCGGCGGACCCGATCCGGCAACGAGCGTGATCGGCCTGGACGGTCGAACATCCGTCGTGACTCCTGGGCACATTGGGTGCGTCTGGGTCGACGACTCGCATGTACTGGCATTCGATGCGGTAATCAGCTATCCGTCGGGATCCGTCACCGCGCTACCGCAAGGACTCTGCGCCGGTCGGTTCCCAGGCGGGTTGTAGCCGCGGCGGACTCTCCAACCAAGAGTCACAAGAGACGCACCTGACCTCGATGTCAGATGGCATTTGGTGCGGGCAGTGAACCGGACGGCGTGAGCGGTTGGCCACGCCCATCCCCTCGCCTTCGTAGCGGGCCAGCCAGCCGTGGATGGTCTGCGGACTGACGCACGATCTCGAGCCACCTCTGTCATCGTCCCGCCGTCGCCGATGACCGCCAGAATCTCCTTGTGCCTATGCCTAGTCACGCTCATCTCCCTTCATGGCTGGGGAGTGTAGCGTAGGTACCGAAGTAGCTGTAACGAATCAGCCGAAGGTCTGTCGGACAGCAGCCGCAGGCGTTTTGTCGCCTAGGTGCCGAACTTGCACACGATTTTGGTGCCGGCGCGGGGACTCGAACCCCGGACCATCGGTTTAAAAGCTCGCCCCGAACTCCTCAGGACGCCTCCTCAAGCCTCCCGCTGAACTCGGATCTCCGCATCTCGCCTCCCCCTGGCACCTTGTGACGCCCCGGCTTGGCAATACAAATTGGCTATACGTCGACAGCGATCAGCGAACGACTTCCACCCGCTTATCGACTGAGCGCCATCTGGCATCGGCGGTTAGGATCGCCGACGCGCCTGTGACGCGGCCGACCGCGAGCACCAGGGCGTCAGGCAGCCTGAGCGACTTGTGGCTAGCCCGTAGCGCCGCGGCATTCCTGGCCACATCGCGATCGATGGGGTATACGATGTCAACCACTGAATCGACGAATGCCTCGGTTCGCCTAATGGCGTCTGCTCCGAGGCGGCTTGCCCCTACCAAGACCTCGGCAAACGCGCTCGCCGGCAACTGGATCTGACGCCCACGGGATCGGGCGGAGCGTAAAGACCGGACCGCAGCAGCGTGATGTCCGTCCTGGGGGTCCAACACTCCCAGAAGCACACTGGCGTCTAGGACTACCGGCCCCACTCGTCCCGCAACTCCTCGAGTTGCGTAGCTGCGGTCAACCCGGGAATCGATCCGGCGAACTCGTCAAGCGGATCGACGGAGCGCTCTAGAAGAATCCGGCCATCCCCTTTGGCACTTACGCGTAACTCCTCACCTTGCGAGACGTTGGCAGCGGCCAGCGCCGCCACAGGAATAGTCACCTGGTTCTTGCGAGAAAGCCGCGTCGTCCCACGCCCCCGCTTTACTTTTTCACGCATGAGTAAAGGTTAACACGATCTGGAGGTGAAAGGAAGCGTACCCCTAGCATGCCGCCAGGTGAGGGTTCGGGGGTTCGTAGCGAGCACCACTACGAGCGCAACGAGAGCGTGAAGAATCGCAACGATGATCGGAATGACATGTACATCGGATGCAGGCGCGTCTGGCGGTTAGGATCGATCATGGCGATCGCGGCCGGAGGGTATGGCCCGCACGGCCGAAGCAGGACTCCTCTCCTCGAAGTGCGGTAATCCATGATTCATCGCCCGTAGGGCCCACACCGGTCGGTATACTGCATCGTCGACGTCACCCTCGCGGAGTTGACGGCAAAATGCAAGCCGGGCCGTTGCCCGGCCCCGTGTGCGCATCAGACTTCGAGGTGATTGCGAATGGCGACTTAGTATACCGATCGGTATGTATACTACCGGCGATGACGGACCGGCCAGACGCGCACGATGCGCTCCTCGGCGCCGCGAGCGAGCTGACATATGAGTACGGCGTTAGGGGCACAGGAGTGGACGCGATCGCGGCGCGGGCGGGCGTGACTAAGCGGACCCTGTACCAGCACTTCGGCTCCAAGGATCGGCTCGTCGCCGAAGCGCTCAGCGACCGAAGCCGACGCGCACTGCTTGGCCTCGAGACGAATGCGAGGCGCCGCTCCGAGGAGACCGGCGAGCTGGTGATCCTGGCGCTCTTCGATGTGATCGAGAACGCCCTCCGAACTAGAACGAAGGCCGGATGCGCGTTCATCAACGCATCGCTCGAGATCAACCGCCCAGGCCATCCTGTTCGTGAGGCTGCGCTGGCGCATCTGCGAGCTCGGGAGGGTCTCATTCGCCAACTCCTTGCCGAGGCAGGGGTGGAAGACGCCGACCTGGCCGCCCAGGTCACGCTGCTCGTCGACGGCGCGTACGCGGTTGGTGGGTCTCGCCACGATCCGACCGCGGCGCGTCATGCGAAAGCGGCGGCGGCGGCCCTGCTCGCGAGCCGGGTCGTTTCCTGATGACCAACGAGGCGCTCGCGTCTCGGGCGCTCGGGGCAATCGCCGGCGACCCCTTTCCCCCACCGCGCGCACGTAGGAACCGCTAGACAGTGATTCGCCTATCCGTTGTTCGAGGTTGGCGGACGGACCTACCTCGATTGGTCTTCCTCTTGCAGGCCGGGAACGCGGTCAACTTCTTCGGCTATGGGTTGATCCTCCCGTTCGAGATCATCTATCTGAATCAGGTCCGCGGCTTCTCGACGGCCACCGCCGGTTTGGTGCTTGGCGCGATCCTGGGCACAGCCACCCTCGTGACACCTCCCACCGGAGCCCTGCTGGATCACATTCGCCCCAAGCCGATCCTGATCGCCGGCAATCTTGCGAGCGCGCTCGGCTATGCCGGCTTTGCGCTCGTCGACCAGCCGTGGCAGGCATTCGCTTGCGCAGTCGTCGCCGGAGCCGGGACCGGCGCGGCCGGCATCGCCAACCAGACGCTGCTCATCACCCTGATAACACCAGAGCAACGTCCTTCCTCGTTCGCGCTCGGGCGCGTCGCGCAGAACCTTGGCCTCGGCATCGGCGCAACGGTCGCTGGCTTCATCGTCTCCTCGGCACAACACCTGCGGTCGTTTCAGACGTTGTATGTCTTCGACGCGATCACCTTCGCCGCATTCGCGCTGGTCGTACTGGCGATGGTGCCGAACCCACGCGCCGCGGCGGCGCACGCTGGCGCCGTGGGACGTGGATTCCAGGCGGTCGCCCACGATCGCAAGTTCCTGATCGTCATTGGCGTGAACCTCGTCCTCATCATCGTCGGGTACACG
>JBOHUP010000094.1:0-3164 GCA_050734615.1 Candidatus Dormibacteraceae bacterium
GCCCTCGGAGCTTCGACCGCGGCTGCGTTCCGAGATGGCGGCGCACTGTCGCCATTTGCGCGCATCGCGGTGCTGGGTTCGCTGTACGCGTTCAGTTGGCTCCTGGTGGCCCTTGGGCTTTATATACGCACCGGAGAGTCGGTACCAAGCATCGTTAGACACAACTTCACAGCTTCGTTCTACATGGCATTCGGCTACATGGCACTTGCGACGCTGCTGATCAGCTACGTCCTCGACCGGACTCTACTCGGGTACGTTTTGGCCACCATCGTTTGCGTATTGTCATTGGCACTTACTGACACCATTGCTGGTAGGCGTGTTCGTCGGGTTCTCGAGTCCGAGCTTTCCGACGCCGACAGGCATCTGTTCCACAGCCGTGCTGTCGAAGGCGTCGTGCACAACCTGCGGAACCATATGGCGACCGCTGTCGGTTACTTGAAGGAGATCGACCCGCGCCGACTCGACCCCATCGACCGCGAAAGCATCGAGACGGCCACCGAAGCCGCGACTGACGCCGTGGATGTTCTGCGGACTCTTTCGCAGGGGGCGACTCCAAGAGTCAGCTATGCGATTGAACCTGTGGACCTGAACGAGCTTGTCACTCGTGCGTTGGGTATGGCGCGGCCGCGTGCGCGCTCCAAAGAAGTGCAGCTCGCGGTCCGTGAATCTCCGGACGATGTCCGAGTCAAAGCCGATCCGCTGCTGCTGCGCGAGGTGATCACCAACCTCGTCAACAACGCCATCGACGCCGCGCCGCCTAACGGTCGCGTTGAGTTGAGCACAGGGAGACGCACCAACGGGTGGCCCTACTTCAGCGTCGCCGACAACGGTCCCGGTGTCTCGGATGATCATCGACATCGCCTCTTCGAGCCGCATTTCACGACCAAGGAGGGCGGTACTGGCCTAGGGCTGTTCATGTCATACGGGGTAGTGCGCGAGCATCAAGGCCAGCTCTTGTTCGAGGGCAACCGCCGCGGTGCCGTCTTCACTCTCACCCTTCCACCATTCAGCGGTTGACCTGATACGCGTCAAACCAATCGCTGAATGTGCTGCGCGGATCACATGCCGGCGGTCAGTGCGAGGCGGTTGGTGGCACTGCCCGCACGGTTTGCAATGCGAATTCCAGCAGAATCCCGGTGGCGTCGAAGCTCTGGGCGATACGGCCCACGAACAGCGCCGGCATGTACTGCGGTCCGCCCGGCCAGCCGTGCCCCCCGCCATCGATCCTATAAAGCACTACCGGCGCGTGCCCGGGGGTCGCCCAGGTCAGCCGATCGACGTGGAGATCGCCCGGGGCAACACTCAGTATCTCGGTGGTCGGCCGAGGTGGGCCACCGTTGGCGGCGGCCCAGTCGCCCGCAAGGGTTTCCGCGCCCACGGCCACGCGCCCGTGCGATTGCACCAGCTGGCGCCGGGCCCGACGCCGCGCCATCCAGCCGAACATGCCCGAGCCTCTGCCTCCCCCGTAAGGCAGGAGAGGATCCTTTGTGCCTTCGATGCACAGGACCGTCTGGCGCGCGGTGCCTGCGACAAGCGCCAGGCCGCTCGCTTGCACCAGGCCGTGACGGGCGAGGCGTTCTGCGAAGAACGCGCCATTCGAGAGGCCAGCCAGAAAAACCGCTCCGGGCGCAGCGGTTCCTTCAGCCACCAGCCGTCGGGTGACGCTGCTCACGAAAGCCGCATCGTCCAGCCCGTCCACCCGTCCGCTGCCCGTGTCATCCCATATCTCGGCAACGGCATCTGGGAAGACCGTGGCGAATCCCGCGGCGGGACCGCGCACGGCAAGTCCGGTCCACGCCGCCATGTTCGGTCCGTTGATGCCCATTGCATGCAGCACCATGAGCAGAGGAGCCTCCGGCGCAGGTTGGGGCGCCAGCCAGTAGGTGCGATTCGCGCCGCCGACGCTGATCGTCCGGCGCTCCAGCGCGCCAGATGGCGGACGACTCATGCAAGTCCCTCGGCGATCCGGCGGCCAATTGCCGCGGCAAGCACTTCCAGGTCGACCGGCTTGACCAGATATTCGGCCGCGTTGAGGCTTGCGGCCATGGCACGCGATGCTGGGTCGGTCGCTCCGGTCACGACGATTGGACGTGCCGACCTCAACGCCGCGCGCTCGCCGGCGGCCAATCCCGCGACCAATCCGAGATCGAAAACAACGATCTCGCGAGCCCGCAGCGCGCGCAAGCGCACACCCGATTCCACCTCATAGCCGAGCCGGCGCAGGCCGCGAGCGGTCAGCTCGGCCAGCCTGTGGTCGTCGTCCATCACGAGGACCGGGGCCACGCCGAACGCTGCGTCCTCCACTGCGGTCAGCGTTTCCAGAGCCTCCTTCAAATCAGCCATCAATACCTCGGGGGGAGGCGTGGCGCCATCGACCTCGGCCAGCTCGAGCTCGGCTTTCAGCCGCGCCAGCGTGGACCGCAGGCGGTGGAGGGCGGCGGCTAGATCAGGCCTGGGCGACGAACCGATAGCCGACCCCACGCACCGTTTCGATCCAGCCTGGCTCGCGAAGCTCCCTGCGGATCTGATGCACGGCCTGCTCCAGGCTGTGCTCGAAGCCCGCGTACGAGCTGCCCCAGACGCGATCGAGAAGCTCGGCCCGAGGTATGGCCTCGCCGGATCGCCCAGCCAGCATCTGCAGCAACAAGAGGGGCCGCCGTTCCAGCTTGAGCACGCGATCACCCAGCCTCGCTTCGCCGTGCGTCGCGTCGACCTTCAAACGGCCGCGCACGAAGGCCCCAGTCGCCGGCTGGCGTTCGCGAAGCGCGCCGCGGACCCGTGCCAGCAGCACCTGACGGTCCGTGCCCTTGACGATGTAGTCGGTCGCGCCGTGCTCGATCCCGACCACCTGGTCGGCAGGAGCGTGCCGAGCTCCGGTCAGGATGATGACCGGGAACCCGATGCGCTCGGCTCCGGAGCGCAAAGAATCGAGGACCTCGGGCGCGTCCATGTCGGGCATCTCGTAGTCGAGCAACATCAGATCCGGCGTCGTCACCCGGACGCGTTCGAGAGCCTCGCCGCCGCTGCGCGCGACGTCGACCACATAACCGGCACGCCGCAGCAGCTCCGCGGTGAGCTGCGCCGTCCGCGGCTCGTCGTCAACGACCAGTAACTTGGCCGTCATGCTCCCAATCCCCAGCGGCAACCTAGCAGGTTCAGGGTTT
>JBOHUP010000095.1:0-2522 GCA_050734615.1 Candidatus Dormibacteraceae bacterium
GCGCTAGCTTTATGTGGCGATGACGATCCAGATCAAGGTCGCCGGCATGCGTTTCCTGGCGCGCCTGGAGTCACAGGCCGCCCCCAGGACGAGCTCGACGTTCGAATCCATGCTCCCGCTGAGAACCATGCTGATCCAGGCTCGCTGGAGCGGCGAAGCATGCTGGATCCCGTTCGGCGACCTGCAGCTGGACCTGGGCTACGAGAACCACACCAGCCATCCGGCGCCCGGCCACCTGCTGCTCTACCCCGGCGGCATCAGCGAGACCGAGATCCTTTTTCCTTACGGCTCGACCCTGTTCGCCAGCAAGTCGGGCCAGCTGTCCGGCAACCATTTCGCGACCATCTATGAAGGCAATGACCGCCTGCGCGAGCTGGGCGAGCTAGTCCTGTGGAAGGGAGCCCAGGAGATCGTGTTCGACGAGCTGAAGTGACGCCGGCCCAGATCGCCATGGCACGCTTCGGGATGCTCTTCGCGCGATGCCGGGGAGGGCCAGCCACAACCCCGCCGAGTCGGTCGCGGAGGAAGACGTGGCCGTCGCGACCGACGTATTGAACCGCTTTCTGGAGCCGCTCTCGGACCAGTGATAGTGCGCGGCGGCATGGTCGTGACCCCTCGCGGCGTAGGACGGGCCGACATCCAGATCTCAGACGGTCGCATCACCGCGGTCGGACCGGGCCTCGACGTCGAGGGCGAGGAGATCGACGCCTCGGGCCTGCACGTGTTCCCGGGCGGCATATATTACCACTTCCACATCAACGAGCCCGGCCGCACCGACTGGGAAACCATCGCCAACGGCTCGGCGGCGCTCGCGGCCGGGGGCTACACGACCTTTCTCGACATGCCTCTCAACAGCCTGCCGGTGACCGTAAGCGGCACCGCCTTTGACTCCAAGCTCGCAGCGATGAAGCGCTCGTCCCTGTTGGACTTCGGGCTGTGGGCAGGCCTCGTACCGGCCAACCTTGACCACCTTTCGGAGCTCGTCAAGCGGGGCGCGATGGGGTTCAAGGCGTTCATGTGCGTCAGCGGTATCGAGGAATTTCCCGCCTGCGGCAACAGCACCCTGCTCGAGGGGATGAAGCGCATCGCCGGCCTGGACTCGATCCTGCTGGTGCACGCGGAGAGTCCGGCCGTCCTCAAGGCACACGCACGAGAAGGGATCGGAGCCCGGGCCTTTCTTGCCTCACGTCCGCCGATTGCGGAGTACCAAGCGATCGACACGGCGCTGGGGTTCGCGGCCCAAGCGGGCTGCCGGCTGCACGTCGTCCACGTCAGCACCACGCACGGCGTTCAGCTGATCCGTTCAGCGCGGGCACGCGACGTGGACGCCAGCGCCGAGACCTGTCCGCACTATCTTCTCTATACGGACCATGACCTCGAACGGCTCGGCGGCATGGGCAAGTGCACGCCGCCGTTTCGAAGCGGTCGCGATCGGGATGGGCTGTGGAGACTGCTTGGCACCGGCGAGCTCGAGATGGTGGTTTCCGACCACTCGCCCAGCAGTCTCAATCTCAAGCAGGGCACCGACTTCTTCAGGATCTGGGGCGGCATCTCAGGCTGCCAGTCGACCCGGCAGCTGCTGCTGGCCCAGGACAGGCTCGATCTGCCCACGATCGCGGCAGTCACCGCCGCCAACGTGGCTCTTCGGTTCGGCCTGAGCCACAAAGGCGACATCGCTCCTGGATATGACGCAGACCTGTGGCTCGTCGACCTCGACCACCAAGGATTCGTACGCCGCGAGGACCTCCTCTACCGGAACCAGTTCAGCGTGCACGATGGACAGCGCATCCGCGGGAAGACAGTGCGGACGATGCTGCGCGGCCAGAGCGTCTTCGCCGACGGCCGGCCGGCCGCCGGTCCGGTCGGAAGGTTTATCCGTCCGACGTCGAATCCAGCCGCGCCTCCTTGATGGTCGGCTGAAAAAGCTCCACCGGGTTGCCCGAAGGGTCGTCGATCAGGACCTGCTTGCCGCCAACCCCGGTGATGACGTCGTTGCGGAAGTGGACCCCTGCCGCCCGCAGCATCGTGGCCGTGGCGACGATGTCCGTGACCTCGAGCGCAAACCTGTTCCAGCCTCCGGGCTGGGGCAAGGCCCCGTCGGGCATCGCCTGGCCACCACCCGGACCGGCACCCGGGGCGCTGAGCACGAGGCGCAGATCGCCACGAGACAACATCGCGAAAGAGGGAGCAGGGTGCATGTCCTCGCGGAAGCCGAGATGCCCGCAATAGAACTCGATTGCCGCGTCGACGTCGGTAACGATGTAACGGACCTGGACCTTTGCCATATGCGCTTCCTCTCCCGAGCTTACGCGCTCACCTCATCCGGCCAGGCGCGCGCTTGTTGCCGCGATGTCGCGCGCGATCTCGTCCTCATCGGCCGTGAGCAGCCGCCCGTCGCGAACCACGACCCGGCCGTTGACGACCACCGCATGGGCGCGAGCCGGGGGCGCCAGGGCGAGTCCCGCGACCAGATCTTTGATCCCGGCGTGCGCGAGGTCGTCGACGCGGAACAGGGCGACGTC
>JBOHUP010000096.1:0-3438 GCA_050734615.1 Candidatus Dormibacteraceae bacterium
ACCGTTGATCCGCGAATGCGGCGGCGGCGCGATCGTCAACACCGCCTCCATCGCCGGTCTGAAGCCGGCGGCCGACGAAACCGCATACAGCGTCTCCAAGGCGGCGATGGTGTCGCTGACGGGAGCGATGGCGCTTGACTTCGCCGCCGACGGGATCCGCGTCAACTGCGTCTGCCCTGGCTTCATGGAGCTGGTCATGACCGACCGTCGCCGGGACCTCACCGCGGAACAGCAGGCGGCCCGCGCGGCGAGCGCCGCGGCCAGGGTTCCGCTCGGCCGCCAGGGAACCTACCAGGAGGTGGCCCGCGCGGTGCTCTTTCTCGCCAGCGCTGAAGCGTCGTACGTCACCGGGGCCTCGCTCGTGGTTGACGGGGGCCTGATGCTCGCCTGACTAGGAGAGCTCCTCGACCCTCTCGATCATCCGGGCGATGCCGTGGGACAGGTCCTCAGGCGAGCTCGCGAGGCTGATCCGCACAGCCCTACGGGCTGACTCTCCGAAGGCGGTGCCCGGGGCGACGGCGACCTGCTTCGACCTCACGAGGTCGAAAGCGAAGCCCCGCGAGTCCAGGCCCGAACGCCCGATGTCGGCCATGATGTAGAAGGCTCCATGTGGCCGGCTGATCAGCATCTCGGCCTCTTCCAGCAAGCCCACGCACAGGTCGCGTCTGTCCCGATAGGCATTGACCATCTCGCGAAGGGGCTCGCGCGGCCCGTCCAGGGCCGCCTCCGCCGCCTTCTGGCAGACCGCCGGCAGGCAGGACGAGTTGGACTCGAGAACCTTGGTGATGCTGTCGGACAGCGCGTCGTTGGCCACCACGTAGCCGACGCGCCATCCGGTCATGGCGTAAGTTTTCGAGAAGGTGAAGGCTGAGATCACGCGGCCATCGGTGCAGAAGGAGGCCGGGCTCGAGTGCTCGCCCTCGAGCACGATCTCGTCGTAGCACTCATCCGAGAGCAGGTACACGTTGTGCCGCACAGAGAGCTCGACGATCTGTTCCATCAGCCCTCGGGGAAAGACGGCGCCGGTGGGGTTGCACGGGCTGTTGATGACCAGCAGCTTCGTCCGGGGTGTGATCCGCGCCTCGATCTCGTCGAGGTCCGGCAGGAATTGGCGCTCGGGAGGGCACGGGTACGGCACGAGCACGCCGTGCGTCCAGGCCAGCATCAGCCGGTAGTTCGGCCAGGCCGGATCGGGGAGCATCACCTCATCACCAGGCTCGACGAGGGCCGCCATCGCAGCCGCGATGCCACCGACGCCGCCGACCGCGCAGTTGATGTTTCCGACGCCAGCCTTGATCCCGTTGACCTTGTCCAGCTTGGCCGCCAGCCGCTCGCGAAGGCTCAGGAGTCCCGCGGTCGCCGTGTACTTGACCTGGCCAGTGCGCGCGAATTCGACGGCCGCTTCCACAATGTGAGCGGGGGTGCGAAAATTCGGTTCACCGACCTCGAGGCGAATGCATCCTGGAGTGGCCAGGGCGAGATTCACGACTTCGCGGATGCCCGAGTGGGCGGCTTCGGCGGGCCCGGTCGCTATTGCCTGGAGGGGAATCGTGGTCGTTGGAAATCTCCTGCGGAATGGGCCGGCGAGACGTTTCTGACACCGCAGCATACGCTAGACTCCACCGCGGGAAAAAGTGAACGTTCGTTCGTTCGTTTGGAGTGTGCGCTCATGCAGGTGAAGGACATCGCTTACGCAAGGTCTGGCGACAAGGGAGACGTCGTCAACGTGGGTGTCCTCGCGCTCGACGACGCCGCCTACAAAAAGCTCGAAGCCGCGCTGACCCCGGAGCGAATCAAGGCCCATTTCGGCGACTGGGTGCGAGGCGACGTCGAGGTCTTCCCCATGCCGAACATCAACGCCTTCAATCTGCTCCTGCACAACGCGCTCGGGGGCGGTGCGACCAAAACCCTTCGTTACGACGTCACGGGCAAATCATTCAGCACCGCCGTGCTCCGGATGGAAGTCCAAGGGTGAACGCCGACCCGAAACGTGACGCCAAACCCGAGGAAACGCCTGACGACGACCTGCGCCACCGCCTCGGTGTTGCCCGGGCGGGAGGAGATCCTCGCTATCACGCCAAGCTCAAAGAACAGGGCAAGCTCTTCGTCCGCGAGCGGCTGGACCGGATCCTGGATCCAGGCTGGTCGTTCGAGGACGGCCTGCTCGCCCGTCACGTCGATGGGAATCTTCCAGCTGACGGTGTGGTCACAGTCGTGGGCCACGTCGGAGGCCGCCCTGTCTGCGTGATCGCCAACGATATGACCGTCAAAGCCGGCACATGGGGCCTGCGCACGTTTCAAAAGATGACAGCGATGCAGGAGCTCGCAGGGCGCACCAAGAGCGCCCTGCTGTACTTGGTCGACTCGGCCGGGGCGCGCATCGACGAACAGCGCGCTAGCTACGCGGGCCGCAAGGCATGGGGCAACATCTTCTACAATCAGATTCAGCTCTCAGGCGTCGTCCCGCAGGTCTGCGTGCTGCTCGGCCCGTCGCCGGCCGGCACGGCTTACCAGCCGGCCCTCTGCGACGTCTGCATCATGGTGGAGGGCAACGCCACCGCCTACATCGGATCGCCGCGCATGTCGGAGATGGCGACCGGCGAGAAGGTGACGATGGAGGAGATGGGCGGGGCCGAGATGCATGCCAGGGTCAGCGGCCTAGGCGACTTCCTGTGCGCCAACGAGGACGAGGCGCTGGCCACGGCGAAGCAATACCTGTCGTACTTCCCCGGTCACTGGTCTGAGAAGCCGCCGATAGCCGAATCCCGGCCGCCGGCGCAGGGCAAGAAGATCGCCGACATCGTCCCGACCAGCCAGCGCATCGCCTTCAACATGATCGAGCTGATCAAAGCCCTCGTGGACGAGGGAAGCTGGCTCGAGGTCAAAAAGCTGTGGGCCCGGGAGCTGGTCACGGGCTACGCCAGGTTGGGCGGAAGGCCGGTGGGGATCGTGGCCAACCAGTCGCGTCACAAGGGCGGTGTGCTGTTTCCCGACTCCTCGGACAAGGCGGCGCGCTTCATCTGGACCTGCAACGCCTTCAACATCCCGCTCCTGTTCCTGCAGGACATCCCCGGGTTCATGGTGGGCAGCCAGGTCGAGCGGGCGGGGATCATCCGCCACGGCGCGAAGATGCTGTTCGCGGTCGCTGAGGCGCGCGTGCCCCGCATCGCGGTGCTCGTCCGCAAGGCCTACGGCGGGGGTTATCTCGCGATGAGCGGCTCGCCGATGGGCCCCGACGCGGTGCTGGCCCTGCCCACCGCCAAGCCGGCGCTCATGGGCCCGGAGAGCGCCATCAACGCCATATACCTGAACAAGATCAACGAGCTTCCAGAGGACGAGCGGCCCGCGTTCATCGAGCAGAAACGACGCGAGTACGAAGAGGACATCGACGTCTACGAGGTGGCGTCGGACTTCTCGATCGAGGCGGTGGTGCCGAGC
>JBOHUP010000097.1:0-1747 GCA_050734615.1 Candidatus Dormibacteraceae bacterium
GGTGGACCCCAGCTATACAGCCCTGGTCGTGGTCGACATGCAGAGGGATTTCTGCACCGCCGGCTACTCGTTCGACCAACAGGGCATCGACATCGCGATGTATCCGAACATGATTCCCAGGCTCGCCCGACTCCTCGAAGGAGCCAGGGCGGCCGGGGTGATGGTCATCTTCATCCAGATGACCCGCCTTCCCCACTCGATGATCGAGTCGCCGGCCCAGCTGCGATTCACGATGCGGCTGCACCTCGCGACCAGAGGGCCGCTCAAGCCCTTGCGCTACACGATGGACGGCAGCGAAGGCCAGCAGATCATCCCGGAGCTCGAGACGAAGGCCGGTGACCTGTTCGTGCACAAGTACCGGTCCAGCGGCTTCTGGGGTACCAATCTCGACATGCTGCTTCGCAGCAACGGGATCAAGTGCTTGGTCGTCACCGGCGCGACCACCGAGGGGTGCGTCGAGTCGACCGCAAGGGACGGCCTCTTCAACGATTATTACGTGACCATTCCGGAGGATTGCGTGGCGAGCGACGACCCGAAACAGCACGACGCATCGCTTCTGTTGATGCGCCACCGCTTCGACGTCATGAGCTCCCACGAGATCCTCGAGCAGTGGTCTCTTTCTCACAGGAACGCACGCAAAGCCGTTTAACCAGGCCTGGCTACTCCCTGGAGCCGTTAGCTCGTTTGAGCAAAGGACGCGTACGAAATGAGACGTCTCGAAGGCAAGAAGGCGATCGTCACGGGTGGCGCCCGCGGCCTTGGCAGGGCGATCGCCGAAGCATTTGTCGCGGAAGGCGCAGACGTGGCGGTGGCGGATCTCGGCCCTGCGGACAAGGCATCCGAGCTGCTCGGCGCCCTCCAAAAAGGCGGCCGACACGCGATCTACATTCAAACCGACGTAACGAACGAGGACCAGGTCCAAGCGATGGCCAAGAAAGCCATGACCGAGCTCGGCCGGGTGGACGTCCTCGTCAATGACGCCGGGATCTTCTCCCAGGTTCTGCTCCACGAGATGACCTCCGCGCAGTGGGACCGCGTGATGAACGTCAACCTGCGAGGCGTGTTTCTGTGCACGAGGTATCTGCTGCCACACATGCTCGAGCGAGGGAGCGGCAGCATCATCAACATCGGCTCCCAGCTGGGGCAGATCGGCGGGCGGGAGATGGTGCACTACAGCGCCAGCAAAGGCGGCGTGCTCGCCTTCACCAAGGCGCTGGCGCGCGAGGTTTCGAACAAGGGGGTGCGGGTCAACGCGATCGCCCCCGGTCCGATTCTCACCGACATGATGAAAGACGAAACCGACGAGTGGAAGAACGCCAAGCTGGCCGAGCTCCCCATCGGACGTTTCGGCCAGGCCCACGAGGTCGCGCCGACTGCGGTGTTCCTCGCTTCGGACGAGTCCTCCTACTACGTCGGACAGACGCTTGGCCCCAACGGGGGCGATGTGATGCTCTGAGCGCGAATGTGTGACCTGAGCGGCCGTACGGCGTTGATCAGCGGCGCGGCGTCCGGAATCGGAGCCGCCACGGCGAAAGCGTTCGCCGAAGCCGGCGCCGACGTCGTCCTGGGCTGGTTCCCGGGGGATCCGCACGATGTCAAACCCATCCGTGACGCGGTGGTCGCGGCCGGCCGCAACGCGCTCGTATGCGAGCTGGACGTGACGTCGACCGAGTCGGTGAACGCGTTCGCCGACTCGGCGATGTCCACCTTTGGCAAGATCGACATCCTGGTCGCCAACGCCGGCATC
>JBOHUP010000098.1:0-2114 GCA_050734615.1 Candidatus Dormibacteraceae bacterium
CCGCCCTCCCACAACGACTCCGGAGCGCCGAGCACACTGTCGACAGCCGCCATCTCCTCGCCCGTGGCGGCTCCCCCGGTGGTTCGGATGTCCAACTATCTGACCGGCAGCGGTACGAGCTTGTCGATCCGGATCGCGCTCGCCTTGAACTCGGCCGTGCCGGACTTGGGGTCGGTCGCGTCGATGGTCAGAACGTTGGTCGCGACCTGGTCCGGGAAGTGCAGCGTCATGAAAGCCAGACCCGGCCTCAGCGTTGGGTCGAAGCGAACCGGCACCTCGACCGACCCGCGACGCGAGATGGCGCACACCCGCTCGCCGTCCCCGACCCCGAGCCGCTCGCCGTCGGCCGGTGAGATGAGGAGCGCTTCGCGCTTGCGCAGCGGTGAGGTGTACTCGCCGGACTGCACCCCGGTGTTGTAGGAATCAAGCCGCCGCCCCGTCGTCAGACGGATCGGAAACTCTTCGCTCAGACGGTCGACCGGAGGATCGTGCTCGACAGCGCTGAAGGGAGCACGCGAGCCTTCAACCGGATCCTTCCACAGGCGCTCGTGGAGGAACATCGTGCCGGGATGCGCATCGTCGGGACAGGGCCACTGGATCCCGCCCAGCTCGTCAAGACGGGCATAGGCCATCCCGGCGTGGATCGGCGAAAGGCTGCGGCACTCGTCCCACACCTGCTCCGCGCTCGGGTGGCCCCACTCGCAACCGAGCCGGCGCGCGAGCTCGCAGATGATCTCGATGTCGTCGCGCGCGCCGGCGGGCGACTCGAGCGCTCGCCGCACCCGCTGTACTCGCCTCTCGCTGTTGGTCACGGTGCCTTCTGACTCGGCCCAACCCGCCGCGGCCGGGAGCACGATATGGGCCAGCTCGGCCGTCTGGGTGAGGAAGATGTCCTGGACCACCAGGTGCTCCAGCCCGCCGAGCAGGCGCACCGTCCGGGTTTGGTCGGCCTCGCTGCGCGCCGGGTTCTCACCGACGATGTATGCGGTGGTCAGCTCTCCGTGCTCCATCGCCTCGAACATCTCAGACAGGTGATAACCCTTCTTGTCGGGGAACTCGGCGCCGCCCCACGCGCGTGAGAACTTGGCGTGGATGCTCGGGTCCTCGAGATCCTGGAACCCCGGCAGCCTGGCCGGAATGGCGCCCATGTCTCCGCCGCCCTGCACGTTGTTCTGGCCACGGAGAGGATTCAGCCCGCTGCCGTAACGCCCGACCTTGCCGGTCAGCAAGGCCAGGTTGATCAGCGCGAGCACGTTGTCGGTCGCGTTGTGGTGCTCGGTTATCCCCAGCGTCCAGCAGATCATGCCGCGGTCGGCGCGCGCGTAAGCCAGCGCGACCTCGCGGATCGCGGATGCGGGCACACCCGTCTCGGCTTCCGCCAGCTCGAGGGTGTAGTGCTCCACGCACCTGGCGAAGTCCTCATAGCCGGACGTGGCGCGGGCGATGAACTCCGTGTTGGCGAGACCTTCATGGATGATCACGCGCGCCATCGCGTTGGCGAGCGCGATATCGCTGCCCACATCGATTCCCAGCCACACGTCGGCCCACTCACCAGAGCTCGTGCGTCGAGGATCGACAGCGATCAGCCGTGCTCCGCGGCGCACGCCGCGCAGCAGGTGATGGAAGAAGATCGGGTGAGTTTCACGCGCGTTGGAGCCCCACAGGATGATGAGGTCCGTCTCCTCGACCTCGCGATATGACGAGGTCCCTCCCCCGGCTCCGAACACTGTCGCCAGACCGGCGACGCTCGGAGCGTGTCAAGTCCGGTTGCAGCTGTCGACGTTGTTGCTGTGCATCACCGCGCGCGCGAATTTCTGGGCGATGAAGTTCATCTCGTTGCTGGCCTTGGAGCAGCTGAACATGCCGAATGCGTTGGGCCCGCGCTTGCGAGCGGCGTCGAAACCTGCCGCAGCCTTGGTGAGGGCCTCTTCCCAAGAGGCCGGAAGGAGCCGTCCACCCTTCCTGACCAGCGGTTCGGTCAGACGGAGAAGCCCGTCATCCATGCCAGGAACAATATATCCCTGCCCTAGCGAGGGTTGGCGCTGACGAATTCCGCGATGCGGTCGAGCCCACGCTTGAGCTCGTCCTCCGACTGCGTGTACGCCAGCCGGATG
>JBOHUP010000099.1:0-3875 GCA_050734615.1 Candidatus Dormibacteraceae bacterium
CGCGTACAACGGACGGCGCCACAGCGCTCGCTGACGAGAGAATCCAGGATCTGCTGCGCCATTCCGCGGAGCTTGCCGCCGGCGCGCGCGACGGTTCTAGCATTGATGCGGCGCAGGTGTGCTTACACGTGCTCCGGGCGGGCGGCAGCACTTTTGGCGTGACGGGTGTGACGCGAGCGGTGCCGTACAGCGACCTGGAGCGAAGGATGTTCGCCATCCTGGCCAACCAGCTTGCGGCGGAGATGGAGATCGCCCGGCTGCGGGAGCACCAGGGCGAAACCAGCAACGTGCTGACGACCCTCCGCGCCGAATTCGACCGTAATGAGCATGAGCATCAGCTCAGCGAAGAACGTGCCCGGAGCGCGGAACGCGTTGAGCGCGCCCACGAGCTGGCGGTCGAGGCGCTGCTGGCCATCTCGGTTCACGCAAGGTCCGGCCACAGCCTGGCTGACTTCTACCGGCGACTGACGCGCAGCATGGCGGAGCTTGTCGATGCGAGAAAGGTCCTCTTCTGGCAGGTGCGGGACAACGGGGTTCTGGTCGCGATGGCGGGGGCCCACGGGGTGGACGACGACTTCATCTCGCGGCTGGCCCCCACCCCCTGCGCATCCGACCAAGACGATCTCGCCAGCAGGGTTGTGTTCCACGATCACGTCTTTCGGGCATCGCGCGCAGACGACTCGAAGGATTTCAAGTACGTGCTCGACGCCCTTGGAGTGGACGACGCGATCAGCGTGCCGTGGCGGGCCGGCGACCAGCGCCTAGGCCTCGTGGCCGCATACGACTCGAACCGACCCGAGGGCTTCACGCGTGAGGACACGTGGGTGCTGCAGAAAGCGGGCCTCGCCGCCGGCCTCGTCTGGCAGCTCAAGCATGCCGAGACCGACCTGAAGAAGACGATCGACCGCCTGGAGAAGGTGGACGCGGCGCGTCAAAGCTTGCTCAAGAACGTAGCCACCGCGGTTGACAAGGCCGGCAAGCGGTTTGCGAGCGAGCTCCATGACGACGCGCTGCAGAAGCTCACGGCGCTGTCCCTTCGCCTGGAACGCTTGAAGCACCTCGACGGCCGCGACGGCGCCACCTTGGCGGACGCCCAGTCGCTGCTCGCGCAGACCGAGGACGCCTTGCGCCGGCTCCTCTTCGAGGTGAGGCCACCCGCGCTGGACGATCCGGGCGGCCTGGCCGAGTCGATCCGAGAGCGCCTGGCGATGCTGCACTCGCTCACCCAGGCCGAGGTCGATGTCCACCTGGACCTGCCCGAAGAGCTTCCCCCTGAGCTGAAGTCGACGGTGTTCCGCCAGGTCGCCGAGGCACTGACCAACGTCGAGAAGCATGCCCAGGCGGGGCGGGTTCAGCTCTCGTTGAAGCTGGTCGATGACGCGATCTACGGCGTCGTGGAGGACGACGGGCGCGGCTTTGTCGTCTCGGAGCGCAACAACCTCCCCGGCCATCTCGGGCTTCTCTCCCTCAAGGAGCGGGCGATCCTGGCCGGCGGCTGGTACAAGATCGACAGCGAGCCGGGGGTCGGGACCAGGATCGAGTTCGGGTTGCCGGTCGCTTGAGGATCCTTATCGTCGAGGACGACCCGGCCCTGCGCATGATCATCAGGATGGTCCTGGAGCGTCAAGACTACGAGGTCGTCGAGGCACCCCACGGCAAGGCCGCCCTGGAACGCGTGGCCGAGAATCTTCCAGACGGTGTCGTGGCCGACATGAAGATGCCGATCATGGACGGCCTGGAGTTGATTCAGCGCCTGCGTGAGGATGCCTCGTCGGCGAGCATCCCGGTCATCCTGCTGAGCGGGGCCGCCGACTTGCGCGACGCCAGGGAATCCGCCTCCGCGGTGCTGCCCAAGCCATTCGAGCCAGCGGACCTGCTCGCCATGCTCGACTCCGTTCTGCCTCAACCCGGCTGAGATTCGAGCGCTCCCGCAGAGCCCGGATTTCAGGACTTCTGCAGCACCTTCACCGAGCGGTCTTGCGTGGTGATTGGGCCCGCGACCTCGGCACCGGGGGCTTCGGCCTGCAGGCGCGACGTGTCCAGCACCAGGTTCCACGACTTCCCGAACTCGGGGGGAATGATCCATTCGACCGCCTCGAAGTGGGCGTTGAACAAAAGCACGAACGAATCATCGGTGACCTGCCGGCCCTGCTCGTCCTGGGACTGGATCGCCTTCCCGTTCAAGAACGCCCCCAACGAGCGCGCATGGCCGACGTCCCAATCCTGGTCCGTCATGGCCTCGCCATCGGGCTTGAACCAGCCGATGTCCACGGTGCCTCGGATCGGGCGACCCTGGAACCACCGGCGCCGCCGGAAGACGGGGTGCTCGCGGCGGAACGCGATGAGCCGGCGCGCGTAGCTCAGCAGCGGCTCGTCGACGGCTGCCCAATCGACCCACGAGATCTCGTTGTCCTGGCAGTAGGCGTTGTTGTTGCCTCGCTGTGTGCGGCCCATTTCGTCACCGGCGAGCAGCATTGGCACTCCCTGCGAGAGAAACAGCGTGGCCAGGAAGTTGCGCTGCTGCTTGGCGCGGCACGTGACCACCATCTGGTCGTCCGTGTCGCCCTCCACCCCGCAGTTCCACGACCGGTTGTGGGATTCGCCGTCGGCATTGTTCTCACCGTTGGCCTCGTTGTGCTTTTCGTTGTATGAGACGAGGTCGCTCAGGGTGAAGCCGTCGTGCGCGGTGACGAAATTGATGCTCGCCGCCGGCCGGCGCGTGTCGCTCTGATAGAGGTCGGAGCTTCCGGTGAGCCTCGAAGCGAGCTCAGCCACGGTCGACGGTTCACCGCGCCAGAAATCGCGCACCGCGTCCCGGTACCGGCCGTTCCATTCCGACCACAGGGCGGGGAAGTTTCCCACCTGGTAGCCGCCCTCGCCGATGTCCCACGGCTCGGCGATCAGCTTCACGCGGTTGATCACCGGGTCTTGCTGGATGAGGTCGAAGAACGTGGACAGCCGGTCGACCTCGTAGAACTCGCGAGCCAGGGTGGCCGCGAGATCGAATCGAAAACCGTCTACGTGCATCTCGGTAACCCAGTAGCGAAGCGAGTCCATGATCAGCTGGAGCGTGTGGGCGTGGCGCACGTTGAGGCTGTTCCCCGTCCCCGTGGTGTCGTAGTAAAACGCCGGGTCATCTGGCACGAGGCGGTAGTAGGCGGCGTTGTCGAGGCCCTTGAAGCACAGGGTCGGCCCCAGATGGTTGCCCTCCGCGGTGTGGTTGTAGACGACGTCGAGGATGACCTCTATGCCGGCCTGGTGAAGCGCCCGGACCATCGCCTTGAACTCGTTCACCTGGCCGCCGCGCTGGCTCGAGCTTGCGTAGTCGTTGTGCGGCGCGAAGAAGCCGATGATGTTGTAGCCCCAGTAGTTGCGGAGGCCCAAACCGAGGAGGCGCTGGTCCTGGATGAATTGATGCACGGGAAGGAGCTCCACGGCAGTCACTCCGAGGGACCGCAGGTGCGCGATGACCGACGGGTGGGCAAAGCCTGCGTAGGTCCCGCGCAGCTCCTCCGGCACATCGGGGTGACGCCGGGTCAGACCTTTCAGGTGGGCCTCGTAGATGACCGACTCGTGCAACGGGGTCTCGGGACGGCGGTCGCCCTCCCAGTCGAAGTGCGGATGGTGCACCACCGACTTCATGACGTGGGGCGCGCTGTCTTCGATGTTGACCGTGCCCGGGTGCTTCGGGTCATACGAGTAGCAGGACGAGTTCCAGTCGATGTCACCTTCGATGGCGCGGGCGTACGGATCGATGAGCAGCTTGTACGGGTTGCAGCGGACTCCGTTGTCGGGGTCGTAAGAACCGTGCACCCGATACCCGTAGCGCTGCCCAGGGCCGACGCCGGGCAGGTACGCGTGCCACGAGAAGGCGT
>JBOHUP010000100.1:0-2168 GCA_050734615.1 Candidatus Dormibacteraceae bacterium
CACTCGGGCCGCGATCCTGGCCAGCGCTCGCGAGCTCCTCGCGTCCGCACCGGCCGCGGCAGTCAGCGTCGGGGCGGTGGCCCGGCGGGCCGGCGTCTCCAGGATCACCGTCTACAACCGGTTCGGCTCCAGGACCGGGCTGCTCGATGCAATGGTCTCGCGGCCCTACCCGCAGGCACCGGACTCGACCTCAGATTCGCTTGATCTGCTCAGGCAGCGGATCGAGCTGGCGTGCTCGGCCTGGTCCTCCGACCCGGCCCTGTTCCGTCACCTGCCGACCGCCGATCGGGCGGGCGAGCTCGAACACGACCGTCTCCTCGCGGAACGCCTGGCGGCGCAGGACCGGTTGAGGCCAGGCTGCTCGATCAAGGAAGCCCAGGACGTGATCGGCGTGCTCACGTCGTTCGAGACGTTCGACCGCCTGCACAGGGACGGCCGGCGCTCCACCGCCACCGTGGCAGGGATACTGATGCGATTGGCGAGCGGGATCCTGAGTTAGCATGACGCAGTGCGGCATAAAATCGCCGACCTCGACGGACCTGTCCACTACCTGGACTTCGGAGGCACGGGCGAGCCGCTCCTCATGGTGCACGGCCTGGGCGGCAACGCACTGAACTGGATGTCGGTCGGGCCGCAGGTGGCCGAGAACTACCGGACCCTCGCGATTGATCTGGCTGGCTTCGGCCAGACTCCGCTGTTCAACCGTTCGGCGGCCGTGGGCGGCAACGCGACCCTCGTCCACGATTTCATCGAACGCGTCATCGGTCAGGCGGTGGTCCTCATGGGCAACTCGATGGGCGGCCATATCGCCATCCTCGAGGCCTCAGCCCATCCCCAATCCGTCAAGAAGATGATCCTGGTCGACCCCGCGATACCGGGCATCCACGTGCGCCGGCCCGAGCCGGCGATGCTCGGCGTGATGGCGGCGCTCTCCATCCCCGGGCTGGCGCAGAATCTGCTCGAGCGGCGTACGCGGTCCCTCGGCCCGGAAGGTCTGGTCCACCAGGCGCTGGCCCTCGTCTGCGCTGATCCGTCACGCCTGGAGCCGGCGCTGGTCGAGGCTCACCTGAAGCTGACCCGCGAACGCGAGCATCTTGGGCCGCAGAACGACCGTGCGTTCCTGCAGGCGTCGCGCTCGATCGGGCTGCGCATGGCAGATCCGCGCTTTTGGTCACGTGTGGCGCGCGTTTCGGCGCCCACGCTGGTCGTCCATGGAAGCCGCGACCGACTCATCCCGGTGGCCGCGGCCACAGAGCTGGTGCGTCGGAAGCCTGCCTGGCAGCTCGAGGTCCTGAATGGGGTCGGTCACGTCCCCATGATGGAGACGCCGCACCTGTTCATGGACGCCTTACGCGCCTGGGGCGCGTACGGAATCGCCCGCGAGCCTGCTGCAGCCTCGTAAGGAGAAATGCTCTAAACAGCAGTGGCCACGGTCTCAGAACCCCCCCATAGCAAGCGTCCCGGCAGGTTGAAGATCGCGGCGTCGATCCTGCCCGATCTTCGCCATGTGGGGCGTTGGGATCCGGCTCCGCCGATATGGCTCGAAGGTCGCATCTATCTCGAGTACCTCTGCCTCATCCGCGACCCTGTCTTTCGCGGCGTCGACGTACCTTCGGGCCGCCGCAAGCCTGTACTGCTGATCCCTGGATTTCTGGCCGGGGACTGGACGCTGCGCACGCCTTTCGACTGGCTGCGGCGTGTCGGCTACCGGCCGCGCATGACCGGCGTCACCTTCAACGTGATGTATTCGGAGGTGATGCTCAAGCCGCTTCTCGACTCGCTCCTCGAGCTGTGGCGCAAGACCGGATCGCGGGTGGCGCTGGTCGGCCACAGTCGCGGCGGCGTCCTGGCCAAGGTGCTGGCGCACCGCAAGCCCGACCTCGTCGAACAGGTGATCACCCTGGGCTCGCCACTCAAGGACCCGTTCGACGTCCACCCGTTGACGATGGCCGGCGTGCGCGCCGCGCACCTGTACAACGTGTTTCGCTACGGCCACTCGGGTTCGGTGGAACAGCGGTTCCTTCGCGACCTCGCGGCCGAGCCCCGCGTGCAGACGACCTCCATCGGAGGTGATGCTCAAGCCGCTTCTCGACTCGCTCCTCGAGCTGTGGCGCAAGACCGGATCGCGGGTGGCGCTGGTCGGCCACAGTCGCGGCGGCGTCCTGGCC
>JBOHUP010000101.1:0-3464 GCA_050734615.1 Candidatus Dormibacteraceae bacterium
TTGCTCATCGGATCGCGCCCTGCTCGCAGCGCGATGGACTCCTCAAACATCAAAAGGAACGCAATCAGCGTGGCCGCGGTTGCGATGAGCGAGATGACCGCGTCCGGCGTGAAGCTCAACTCGTACCTCCGCCCGGCGATGTCCTGCCGCGCGCCGGCCCCCACAGGAAGTGGCCGAGCAGCATGCCGATCACGACCGCGATGACGAAGGCGAACCCAGGATAGGAATGGACCGCCGGCCGTATGTAGTAGGTGATCGGGGTATGGCCGGTCAGGAGCGCCCAGCTCTCGAAACCCAGCGCCAAGGTGATCACGCCGAACAGCGCCGTGACCAGCCAGGAGAAGAGGTTGCTCAGGGCCACGCTCATCGAGTGAAAGCTTAAGTGGCGCGAATGGAGGGCGCCGTGCGGCGATTGCCGGTGCGCCCTCCGTCTGAAATCGTGTCTAGCGGACCCCGGCGGTGATCTGAACCTCGTTCAAGCGCCCTGTCTTGACGTCGTAGATGAACCCACGCACGTTGGTCTTGTGGGGGATGAAGGGGCTGGCCTTGATGCGTGCGATGGACTGCTCCACATCGCCCTCCAGGTTGCTGAAAGACTCGAGCGCAAAAGGCGGACGGATTCCGACCTCTTTCTCGATCTTGCCTTTGACGTCGTCGTCCTTGAACGTCAACATGCCGCAATCCGAGTGATGGATCAGGACGATCTCTCTGGTGCCGAGCAGGCGCTGGGAGATGACCAGCGAACGGATCGCGTCATCGGTCGCCACGCCGCCCGCATTGCGGATGATGTGCGCATCGCCTTCCTGTAGGCCGAGGATCTTGTGGACGTCGAGCCTCGCATCCATACACGCCAGCACAGCGACGTGCTTGGCCGGCGGCATCGCTAGATCGCCCTTCGTGAACGATCGCGAGTAGGCCTCGTTGTTGCGGACGAGCTCATCGGTAACACTCATCGGAACCTCCTTGAAACGTGCTGCGTTCTAAAAAAGGATCGGGCCGCAGCCGGTACAGAGCGCCGATGAGCATCGGCAGTGGTCCACCGCACGCCTGCGGGTCAGCATCTCCCCCACGAGGGCCACGATAGCGGCCCGGGCGACCGAAACTCAAGTAAGGCTCTGCCGCGCGGTTCGCGCCGATACGATGGCACTCCTTGGAAGCGCCGCCTCGCCCTGACACCCGCATCACGCGTATTCGTTCTCGAGTCCTCGACCTGCCGTTGCCTGGCGCCTTCCATCCGGCATGGGGGCGCGGCGAGGTCCAGAAGAGCTTTTTCATGACGCTGGTCGAGATCGATACCGAGTGCGGGATCACGGGCGTGGCCGGCGCCGAGGCGCGCTCCGAGACAGCGATCGCCATCGACAGGTTCGTGACTCCGCACCTCGTCGGCCGCGATGCGGCCAGACCGGAGCAGCTGACAGCGATCCTCAAAGACAGCGAGATCGTCGGGCCCCCGGTGTACTGCGTCGAGATCGCGCTTTGGGACATCGCCGGCAAGGCCGCCGGGCTCCCCGTCTACAAGATGTGGGGCGCCGCGACCAACCGCGTCCCGGCGTACTGCGCCACCGGAGAGGTCCGAGGTGCGGAGCGCCGCGTGGAGGACTGCCGCCGGATGCTCGACGAGGGATTCAAGGCCGTCAAGCTGCGCTTCCACTCGGACGATCCCCGCGAAGACCTCCGCGTCGTCGAAGCCGTGCGCAAAGAGCTCGGCGACAGGTTCGCCATCATGGTCGACGCCAACCAGGCCGGTCTTGCGCCAGGCTTCGGCGGCCACCGGCAGTGGACCTTCCGCGTCGCGGTCGAAATGGCCCTCGAGCTCGAACGCCTCGGGGTCACGTGGCTCGAAGAGCCGCTGACGCGGCACGACTATGCCGGGCTGCGACGCCTCCGCGATCGCCTCGACACACTGCAGCTGGCGGGCGGCGAGAACGACCACGGAATCCACGAGTTCAATCTGCTCATCGAGCGCGGCTGCTACGACGTCCTCCAGCCCGACGCAGTCCTGTCCGAGGGCGTCTACCAGCTGAGAAAGATCGCGGCGTTGGCTGAGGCCGCCGGCGTGGTCATGTCTCCCCATACCTGGACCCATGGCATCGGCCTGCTCGCCAACCTCCACGTGGTCGCATCCATCCCCAACCGGTCGTGGTTCGAGTTTCCGCATGAGCCGCCCGCCTGGCCGGCGGCGGCTTTGAGCCAGATGATCCAGCCCAGGCCCTGGATCGATCCCGATGGGTGCCTGGCCCTCCCCGCGAGCCCGGGATTCGGCTTCACCCTGGACGAGGAGCTCGTCGAGCGGCACACGGTCGCCAGGTACGGCTGAGCGCGCTTGCGCATTGACAAAGTGCCCCGCGGGCCATAACTTGAACGCTGAATTGGAACGCTCCAATCCTGGACTGCGAATTGGGCTCCTCACCGACGCGATGCCCGAGCGGACGCTCGAGGAGGTGGCCGATTGGGCGGCCCGGACAGGCATCGTCCAGGACCTCGAGATCGGTGTCGGGGGCTATTCGCCTTCCCCCCATTGCAACGCGGCCGAGCTGCTCGGCAAACCCGGCGCCATGCGGGAGTGGCGCAAGCCGTTGGCGGAGGCGGGCCTTGGCATCTCCGCCCTTAACGTCTCGGGCAACCCGCTGCATCCCGACCCCGAGGTCGCAGCCAGGCATGACGGCGAGCTGCGCCAGGCGATCCAGCTCGCGAGCCAGCTGGGCGTCGAGCGGGTGGTGGCCATGTCTGGTTGCCCGGCCGCCGGTCCGTCCGACCGCACGGCCCCGCACTTCAGCGGTGGCGGCTGGTTGCCCGACCTCGAACGGATCGCGGACTGGCAGTGGCGCGAGCGGGTGGCCCCGTACTGGATCGAGCTATCCGCGTTCGCCCGCCGTGAGAACCCGCGACTGTTGATCTGCTTCGAGCTGCACCCCGGCACGTTTGTGTACAACTTCGAGACGTTCAGCAGGATCCGCCAGCTGGGCTCGAATCTGGGGGTCAACCTCGACCCAAGCCATTTTTTCTGGCAGTCGATGGACCCGCTCGCCATGATCGAGGCGGTCGGTGACCGCATCGGCCACGTCCACGGCAAGGACACCACGCTGCACGAGCGGCGCTTGGCCCTGAACGGGATCCTCGACAGCCGCTGGCCGAACCCGCCCGGCGACATGCCTTGGAACTTCGCCACCGTCGGCCGTGGCCATGACGAGGAGTGGTGGCGCCGTTTCGTCGGCATGCTTCAGGACCAGGGCTTCGACGGCACCATCAGCATCGAGTACGAGGACCCCTTCGTGCCGGTGGAGGAGTCGGTGCTCGAGTCGGCGCGCCTGCTGGCGGCGGTGACGCGCGATTGAAGATCGAGCGCATCACGTGCCGGGTCGTCGACTTTCCGCTCGACAGTGCGTTTCACCCCGCCTGGGCCCGGGGCCGCAACCAGCCCAACCTCTTGATGGTCCTCATCGAAGTCGAGACCGACGAAGGGT
>JBOHUP010000102.1:0-10057 GCA_050734615.1 Candidatus Dormibacteraceae bacterium
ATCATCCACCGCGTTCTGACGCGCCTTTTCCGCGACCGCGGCGTCAAGCTCGAGCGCACCTACCAGCTCAACTTCGGCGGCAACACCGACTTCCTCAACATGCTGGAGCGCGACCGGCTCATGTCGAAGAAGATCTCCAAGACGCCCTCCGTCACCTCGCAGATGGACTACGACATTGGCGCGGACAACGTGCACATCGGTCCGTCGGACTATGTGCCCTTGCTGAACGACCGCAAGTGGGCCTACATCCGGCTCGAGGGCCGCTCTTTCGGCGACGTCCCGCTCAACGTCGAGCTCAAGCTCGAAGTGGTCGATTCGCCCAATTCGGCGGGTATCGTCATTGACGCGGTGCGCTGCGCGAAGCTGGCGCTCGACCGAGGCATCAGCGGGGCCCTCGAGGGCCCGAGCTCGTACTTCATGAAGTCGCCTCCGGTGCAGTACAGCGACAACGAAGCTCGCAAGCTCGTGGAGGACTTTATCGCGGGTGGCCAGGCCCCACTCAAGACACCAGTCAAAGCCGCGAGCAATGGCCGTGTACGCCGCACAGTTCGCGCCAAGCCGGCGGCCACCTCTGCTCGGCGCTAGCTACACAGTCGGTGCGCGCGTCGTACGCGTGTTTCCGGCCCGGCTGCGGCATGCCGCAGCGGCCCCGGGCGGCACGGCATGGTTCTGGCTCAATGCAAGGCAGCGCAGTGCGGCGTTCGACAATTACGCAGCGGCGCTGGGCCGCGAGCGCTCGGACCCGGAGGTGGCTCGAGTCGTCCGGCGCGCGTTTCAGAACTACGGGCGGATGCTCATGGACTTCCTCCTGATGGGCAGTCTCACGCCGGAGGAGTTGGTCAATCGAGTGAGCGTCGAGGGCCGCAACGACCTGGACGCCGCGCTGGCGCGGGGCAAGGGCGCGATCATGGCCGTCCCTCACATGGGTTCATGGGACATGGCGGGCTCATACGCCGGCGCATTGGGCTATCGCATCTCGGCGGTCGCCGAAAAGTTTCCGGGAACGCTCAACGACGCCGTGGTGCGCACCCGGCAGCGCTTCGGGCTCAACGTGATCACCCTCGGACGCGCCGCGGTTCGTGCGATCACGCAGGCGCTCCAGGACAACGGCATCGTGGCGCTGCTGTGCGACCTGGAACAGGGCCCCGGCGTTGACGTCCGCTTCTTCGGACGCCGGTCCGTCGTGCCCGGAGGGCCGGCCGCGATCGCCATCAAAACCGGCGCGGCGCTCCTTCCCGCCTGCCAGTACATGACCGCACCGGGCTGCCACCGCATCCACCTCGACCCGGCTCTTTCGTGGTCGCCTGACGAGACGAAAGAGACGCTGATGCAGAGGGTGGTCGACCGCTTCGAGGATTTCATCAAGGAGCATCCCGACCAGTGGTACGCGTTCCGTCCGATGTTCGCCGCCGACTGAGTGTGGCGATACCGCGCGTTCGAGGCCGTCCAGTCGATCGTGGAACGGCTGCCACGACCGTGGGCCTACGCGCTTGCGGTGATGGCGGCTCGGTTCGCGTGGTGGTTCTCGCCGCTGGCGCGGCCGAGGCTCGAATACAACCTGAAGGTCGCGTGCCCCGAGCTTGTCAACGATCCGGCGGAACTTCGCCGGCTCTCCTGGCGCAACTTTCGCAATCACGCCAAGGCCTACGCGGACTTGATGATGCTGCCCACGACCTCCGTCGAATCCATGCGGCCCCTGCTGAAGGTGCAGGGCTGGGAATACCTGGAGGAGGCCCGCGCGCTGGGCAACGGCGTGCTCGTCGTCTCCTGCCACATGGGTTCCTACGAGGTGGTCGCGGCGATCTGGTCGGCGACGCTCGCGCCGGTGAGCTTTTTCGCGGAGGAGCTGGAACCGCGAGCCCTGTTCGAGTGGTATCGCGACACGCGGGCACGTCTGGGGATCAGCGTCCTGACCCTCGATCATGGGGGGCTCCGCAAGGTGTTGCAGGCCTTGAAGGACCAGGAGATGGTCATCACGGCGATCGACCGAGACATCACAGGCACCGGACACCCTTTGCCGTTCTTCGGCCGCACGGCCTCGATCCCGCTGGGACCCGCCGCGATCGCCCTTCGGCTCGGCGTCCCGCTCTTCCCAGTCATCGCAGTCAGGCTGCCGGACGATTCGTACCTGGCCGAAGGAGCGCCCCTGGTCTTCGCCACGAGCACTGGCGATCCGCGCGCCGACCAGGTACGCGCGACCGAGGAGCTGTTGGGGCACATCGAGCACTTCATCCGGCGCCATCCCGACCAGTGGCACGTCCCGCACAGGATCTGGGAGGGTTCGCCATGAATCAGCGCGCAGGGATCACATCACTCCCGAGCGGACGAGGCGCCCAATGGGGGCAGCCGGCGATGTCCGGTGAGGAAGTCAGATGAGGGTTGGACTCGTTTCGCCATATGACTTCGCTTCGCCTGGCGGGGTCAACGACCACGTGCGCAACCTGGCCCGACGCCTCCGCCAGCTCGGACATGAGTGCCGCATCTTCGCCCCGTCGAGCCGGGCGGACATCGACTTCGACTCGGCCCGGTTCTACCGCATCGGAAGCCCGATCGCCATCCCGGTCAACGACTCGGTCGCGCGGATCACGTTGAGCTTCCACCTGGCCAACCGGGTGGCCGCAATCATCGAAGAGGAGCACTTTGACGTCCTCCACTTCCACGAACCCTTGATGCCGGCCCTTCCGATGACGATGCTGCGGATGTCCACTGCGCCCAACGTGGGCACCTTCCACGCTTTTGCCCGGTCCAACGTCGGCTACTACTACGGCCGGCCCCTGCTCCAGCCGTACCTCGCGCACCTGCACCGGGGCATCGCGGTCAGCGAGCCGGCGCGCGCATTCGTCAACCGCTACTTCCCAAATTTCCCGCTGCGCGTCATCCCGAACGGCATCGACATCGAGATGTTCCGGCCAGGCCTCGCCCCGATCAGGCATCTTCGCGACGACCACGTCAACATCCTGTTCGTCGGCCGGCTCGAGAAGCGCAAGGGCCTGGGGGATCTTCTGCGCGCGTTCCAGTTCATGCAGTCGCGCGTGCCGAAGAGCAGGCTCATCGTCGTCGGAGACGGGCCGCTCCGTGGCAGGGTCGAGTCGTACGTCTCGCGGCACCGGCTGCCCAACGTAGTGCTCGCCGGCTATGTCCCAGGTTCGGTGAAGCCACGCTATTACGACAGCGCGGACATCTTCTGCGCGCCGGCAACCGGAGCCGAGAGTTTCGGCATCGTGCTGCTCGAGGCGATGGCGTCCGGCCTACCGGTAGTGGCGACGGAGATCCCAGGTTACATGTCGGTGCTCGAGCCCGGTCGCGACAGCTTGACAGTCCAGCCGAAGAACTGGCGCGAGCTGGGATCGTCGCTCGTCATCCTCGCGAGGGACGCGGAGTTGCGCGGGCGCCTCGGCGGGTATGCGCTCCAGAAGGTGCGGCGCTACTCGTGGGACTCCGTGGCGTCCGAGGTGGTCGATGTCTACAAAGAGGCAATCCAGGCAGCCGCCGACCAGCCGGCGAGAGCTCTTGAGGTGGCGAATGTTCACAACGCGGTTTGAGGCGTGGGTCCGGCGGCGCGCCGAGGCGTTGATGTCCGCGCTCGGGCGGATCCCGCTCACCCCCAACCAGATCACGGTGGTCGGGTTCTGCCTCACCGTCATCGCCGCAGGGCTCGCCGCGTCCGGCCAGCTCCGCTGGGCCGGCATCGTTCTCATCTTCGCGGGCACGTGCGACATCCTGGACGGCGCGCTGGCACGATCGACCCACGCGGGATATCCATATGGCGCATTCCTCGA
Source organism: Candidatus Dormibacteraceae bacterium (assembly GCA_050734615.1). GTDB lineage: Bacteria > Chloroflexota > Dormibacteria > Dormibacterales > Dormibacteraceae > DASXBJ01. Next base: position 3,780 of record JBOHUP010000102.1, read on the forward strand.
TTCCACGCTCGACCGCTACTCCGAAGCCGCCGTCTACGTCGGCCTCGCGGCTTATTTCGTGACCGCCGGCGGGCCGTTCCAGCGCTGGCTCGTGCTGGGCACGGTCGCCGCCCTCGCGGGGTCGTTCCTGGTGAGCTATGTCCGAGCTCGAGCGCAGAGCCTCGGGTTCACCTGCGAGACCGGCCTGTTCGCCCGCCCAGAGCGCGTGGTCGTGACGGTGGTCGGCCTGATCTTCGGTGGACCCGTACTTTACGGCGTCGTCCTTCTGCTGGCGGTCCTCACCAACCTCACGGCGCTTCAGCGCATCCGCGAGGTCTGGCTGCAGGGCCGCGCGCAGCGGCTCGAGCGTGAACGCGAAACGAAGGCGAGTCGCGCTGCGCCGCCTCAAATCCCATGACCGATATCCGCCGGGTCGACCCGTTCGGCGCCATCGCCGGCCACGGCCAGGCCCTCGATCAGCTCCGGTCACAGATCAAGTCGGACCGGCTGGCCCACGCCTACCTGTTCATCGGCGAGTCCGCGCTCGGCAAGTCCACAGCTGCGCGAGCGCTGGCTGCTGCCCTGCTGCACGAGGCGCCGCTGAGCCGGCATCCCGATTACTGGGAGGACGACCGCATCAAGCCGCTCTCGATCAACGAGATCCGCCTGCTCCCGGAAAAGCCCCCCGAGTTCCACGAGCTGTCTCTGCAGGCTTTCCTGAACCTCAAGCCGGCGGTGGGCTCGCGCCGCGTCGCTCTCCTGGTGAACGTCGGCCGGCTGCGCGACCAGGACCAGGGCGTGCTGCTGAAGACCTTAGAAGAACCACACCCGCATCGGGTCATCGTCCTGACCACACCAAGCCTCAACCCCTTCGTCGTGTTGCCCACCGTCGTATCGCGCTGCCAGCGCCTGTTCTTCCACCCCGTGCCGGCGCAGGAGATCGCAAAGCTCCTGATCGAGCACTCGATCGAGCCGGCGCGCGCGCACCTTGTGGCCGAGCTCGCGGGGGGACGCCCCGGGTGGGCTCTGCGTCGCGCGAAGGATCCGGCGGTCATCGAGCTGCACCAGGCGTGGACTCGCCGACTCGAGGAGGTGTTCGGTGCGCCGGCCGACGTGCCGCTGCGCGTCGCGGCCGAGCTGGACTCGGCGCAGATGGGCTGGCGGCGCAGCGAGGGCGACGAGGAGGACCCCGCCTTGTTCGCCATGGCCAGCTGGCAGGTCGAGATTCGACGGCGCATGCTGGCGAGCCGCGGCGTCGAGCAGGGACGGTGGGCGCGCCTGCTCGAGCTGTCCTATGACACCCTGGGCTACCTGGAGCAGAACGTCAGCCCGCGATTGGCCTTTGAAACCTTCCTTCTCGAATGTCGAAAAGCGTCCTGAGGAAGGGCCTCGAAGGCTTCCAGTCCTACGTCCCGGGCGAGCAGCCGCCCGACGGCGAGGGCTGGGTCAAGCTGAACACCAACGAATCGCCGCTGCCGCCGTCGCCCCGCGTGGTGGCCGCGATCAGAAAGGCGGCGGGCGATTCGCTGCGGCTCTATCCAAGCCCCACGGCAGCACCGGCGCGACAAGCCATCGCAAAGCACTTCGGCCTGGATTCGAGCCAGGTCGCCGTGGGCAATGGCGGAGACGAGCTCATCGAAATGTGCTTTCGTGCCTTCGCCGACCCGGGCGACCGGGTCGCGTTTCCGACACCCACCTATCCGCTGTTCGAGCCGCTGTGCCGCATTCACGGAGCCATCGCGTCGCCTCATCCCGTCGAGGTCCCGGGCGAGCTGCCGGCCAGCCTTGCCGCCGACCCCGCCCCGCTCAAGTTCATCGTCAATCCCAACTCGCCGACGGGCGCGCTCTTCGACCAGGCAGCGATCGAAGCGGTCGTCGCTGCGTCGCCGGGAGTCGTTGCGGTCGACGAGGCGTATGTCGATTTCGCACCGCGGGCCTGCCAGCGACTCCTTGACTCCCACGACAACGTCGTCCTGCTGCGCACCTTTTCCAAGTCGTACGGGCTGGCCGGGCTCCGGATCGGATTCGCGCTGGGCGATACGAGCGTCATCGCGGCCCTGGACTCGGTGAAGGACTCGTACAACGTGGACCGGCTCGCGATCGTCGCGGCGGTGGCGGCGATCGGCGACGACGCACACCATCGCAAGCTTGTCGAGTTCGTGATCAAGCATCGCGAGGCGCTGAGCCGGGCGCTGACCAGCCTCGGCTTCGAGGTCATACCGTCATCTGCCAACTTCGTGTTCGTCAAGCCTCCGAGGCCTGCGGCCGAAGTGGCGTCGGCGCTGCGCGAGCGAAAGATCCTGGTCCGCCATTACGATCGTGACCCGATCGCGGGTTGGTTCCGCATCACGATCGGGACGGAAGAGCAGCACGACAAGCTGCTGTCGGCTCTCAAGGAGATATTGCGATGACACCGACTCGAGACGAGGCGTGGGAGCTCGTCATCTCGTCCACGAAAACCGATCAGCTGCGCCGTCACATGCTCAGCGTGGAGGCGGCGATGCGCGCGTATGCCCGGCGGTACGGTGAGGACGAAGAGCGGTGGGCGGTGCTGGGGCTCATCCACGATTGGGACTACGAGTCGGGCCCGACCCTCGACCTCCATCCGATGCGTGGCATCGCGATGCTGCGTGATAAGGGCTGGCCGGAAGACATCCTGGAGGACATCGCCTCGCACGCCGACTACCTGAGCGTCGCACGCGACACCAATGTGCGCAAAGCCCTTCATGCGGTCGATGAGATGTGTGGGTTCATCATCGCCTGCGCCCTGGTCAAGCCCGACAAATCACTGAGCGCGGTCGAGCCCAGCACGGTGCGCAAGAAGATGAAGGACAAGGCGTTCGCCCGTGGGGTGCATCGCGAGGAGCTGATCGCGGGCGCCGAGCAACTCGGCGTACCCTTCGACGAGCACGTGGAGATCGTCCGCGATGCCCTGAAGCCGATCGCACAGGAGCTTGGACTGAACCCATGAGCACAGGCGGAAAACCGCGGGTCCTTGTGATGCACCCGATCCTCGATCCGGGCCCGGCCATCCTGGCCGAAGCCGCGGAGGTCATCGCCTACCCCGCCGGCGCCCCCCTCGACGAAGCCAGCATCCGCAAAGCAGCGGAGGGATGCGTTGGCATCGTGACCCAGCTCATGGACCCGATCGGCGAGACGGTGCTGTCGTCGCCTGGGCTGAAGGTCGTCAGCAACGTCGCGGTCGGCTTCGACAACATCGATCTCCCGACCGCCACCGCGCACAAGGTGATGGTGACCAACACCCCGGGAGTCCTGGACGACGCGACTGCCGACTTCGCCTTCACGCTTTTGATGTCGACCGCACGCCGCGTCGTTGAGGCAGACAACTTCACGCGATCCGGCAAGTATCACGGGTGGGCGATCGACATGATGCTGGGGGCGGACGTCTACAACGCCACACTCGGCATCATCGGCATCGGCCGCATCGGCCGAGGCGTCGCGCACCGGGCCAAAGGTTTCAACATGCGCGTCCTGTATTACGACCCGTACCCGTTGCCGGCCGAGGCTGAGGAGCAGCTGGGCGCGACCCGGGTCGACCTCGGCCGCCTGCTCGCGGAATCCGACTTCGTATCGGTCCATACACCGCTGACCAAGGAGACGCAGCACCTGCTGAGCACCGCGCAGTTCAACCAGATGAAGCGCAACGCGATCCTCATCAATACGTCGCGCGGCCCGGTGGTGGACGAGGCCGCGTTGGTGCAGGCGCTGATCGCCAAGAAGCTCGCCGGTGCGGGACTTGACGTCTACGAGCGCGAACCCGCCGTGCACCCAGGCCTTCTGTCGATGCCCAACGTCGTGCTCGCGCCGCACATCGCAAGCGCCACCGTCCGCACCCGCTCCGAGATGTCGGCGATGGCAGCGCGGAACGTGGCTACGGCGATCCGCGGCGGCAGGCCACCGAACTTGTTGAACCCAGAGGTCAAGAAATAGCCATCGCGACGCGGTACCGACTGCTCGCGCTCGACCTCGACGGCACGATTCTCGACATGAAGCTCAACCTGGATCCGCGTGACGTGGAGGCGCTGCACCGCATCATGCGGGGCGGGGTCGAGGTGGTGGCCTGCACAGGGCGGCCGTATCCAGGCGCTTTGCCATGGGCGCAGCGGCTCGGCCTCGACGGCCCGATCATCTGCTATCAGGGCGCCCAGATCCGCTTTCCGAACGGGGACGTGATGCTCGATCACGGCGTCCACCACGACCTGGCGATGGAGGTCGTTCGGTATGCGCGCGAGCGTGACCTGCACGTCCAGGCTTATCGCGACGACAAGCTCATCGTCGGGGGCGACCGGCCGGAGGCACACGAGTATGCCGCGCATGCCGGGATGCAGATCCATGTGGTCGGCGACCTCGACGCGGCGATGGGCCCGACGACGCCGAAGCTCGTCATCGTGTCGACCGCCGAAGCGCTCGAGACCGTGCTTCCAGAGGCACGGGCGCGCTGGAAGGGCAGGCTGAACGTCGCGACGTCCGTGCCCACGTTTCTCGAGTTCACGAGCCGTGAAAGCGACAAGGCCACGGCACTGGCGTTCCTGTGCGAAAAGCTCGGCGTGCCGCGCGAGCAAACGGTCGCGGTGGGCGATGGGCGTAATGACGTGTCGATGATCGCGTGGGCCGGACTCGGAGTCGCGATCGAAGGCTCCGCCGGCGAGGCGGTCGACGCTGCGGACCGCACGATCCCCGGTCCGGGACATGGTGGGGTCCAGCAGCTTGCTGACGTACTGGTGGGTAGCTAGATGGGAACCCTGTTGCTCGTGCACGCGCATCCGGACGACGAGGCGATCTCCACCGGCGGGGTGATGATGAAAGCGAAGGCGCACGGCCATCGGGTCGTCCTCGTCACCGCAACGCGCGGAGAGGTGGGCGAGATCTACAACATGGACGAGGAGTCCTCACGTCCGCGGCTGGGCGAAATTCGTACAGAGGAGCTCAATGCGGCGGCCGAGATCCTCGGCGTGGACCGGCTCGAGTTCCTGGGTTATCGGGACTCCGGCATGGTCGACACGGCCGACAACAAGGATCCGAGGTCGTTTCATCAGGCGCGGTTGGACGAGGCCGCGAGCAAGGTTGCAGCGGTGATTCGCGACGAGCGTCCCGAGGTGGTCGTCACGTATGCCGAGGATGGGGTCTACGGACATCCCGATCACATCAAGGCACACCACGTCACCAACGCCGCGCTCGATCTGCTGCAGCGCGAGGGGTGGTCGCCCGCGAAGCTCTACTACACCGCCATCCCGCGCTCGATGATGGACGAGTTCATCAAGCAGATGCCGGAAGAGGCCGTGCAGCAGCAGAACACGAACATGCGCATCTCCGGGACTCCCGACGAGCTGATCACGACACGAATCGACGTCCATGACTACGTCGACCAGAAGCGCGCCGCATTCGCCGCGCATGTGAGCCAGAACGATCCCAACTCATGGTTCACGACCATGGCGAGCCAGATCTACGAGATGGCGTTTGGCACCGAGTATTACCAGCTCGTGCGCGGCAAACCGGGCTCATCTCTGCCGGAGGACGACCTGTTCGCAGGCATCGGCTGACAGCGGCTTCGGGGCCAAAACATCTCGCGTAAAGTGGACCTTGATGGAAGTCGTCAAGATCACCCCGCGCGGCTACTGCCACGGCGTGGTGGATGCGTTCCGGATCGCCAAGCGAGTCCGAGAGGAGACCGACGGTCCGGTCCACATGTTGGGCATGCTCGTCCACAACACCCACGCGACTGACGACCTCCAGCAGCAGGGCATCGCGCTGGTCGACCAGCCTGACCGGCTGGCGGGACTGAGCCACATCAAGGAGGGGACTGTGATCTTCACGGCCCACGGAGTCTCCCCGCAGGTCAAGCAACGTGCGGTCGAGCTGGGGCTGAAGCCGGTCGACGCGACCTGCTCCGACGTGGTTCGCACTCACGAGCTGGTCAAGGACCTGGCGCAGAAGGGCTATGAGGTCGTGTACATCGGCCGTAAGGGCCACCCGGAGCCCGAAGGCGTGGTGGGCGAGGCGCCCGGTAAGGTGTACCTGGTCCAGGAGCCCGAGGACATCGACGCGCTCGACCTGAAAGGCGAACACATCGCCGTCACCTGCCAGACCACGCTTTCGGTCTGGGACACCGAGGACCTGATCGGCAGGGTCCAGGCCCGATATCCCCAAGCCGAAGTCCACAACGAGATCTGTCGCGCCACCCAGGAAAGGCAGGAGGCGGCCGTTGAGGCGGCCAAGGACGTCGATCTTGTGATCGTCGTCGGCAGCCCGCGATCGTCGAACTCGCTGCGGCTCGTCGA
>JBOHUP010000103.1:0-6547 GCA_050734615.1 Candidatus Dormibacteraceae bacterium
GGCGGAGGCCGAGACCGGGACAAAATGTTCGACCACGTCCTCGGCGCCGAGGTGGAGTACGCGAAACGGATTGGCACGCGGTTGAAGCAGCCGGAGGGTCGAGACAGGGCCGCCGTACGTGCCTTCCGCAAGGCGATTCGGGAAAGCTTCGCCAGTCCCAATCGAGCGGAGAGGTGGCCGGTCGCCTACGCCGCGAGGCGGACCGCATGGCACGCCCTTGACCATGCCTGGGAGATCGAGGACCGCAGCATCGCCAGTTGACTTTTCCTGCCCGAAGGTGGCAGGTTTCTTGCGGTCAGTCAGCCCAGGCTAGGGGGGTTAGAAGCATGTACTCAGACGTTCGCCGGCTCGTCGTCGGAGCAAGTGTCGCCGCCGCATTCGTGGTCGGCGCCTCGCCCGCTCTCGCGTCGACAGCCAACCCACCGGTGCAACTGCCGGACAACCCGCTCGCCGCGGCGAGCACAACCTGTGCCGCTCTCGTCGCGCAAGAGCTGGCCGCCCTGCCCAACGACAGGAACTATCCCAACTCCGAGGTCGAGCCCTGGATCGCGGACGCGGGCGGCGGCAAGTACATCGCCGCGTTTCAGCAGGATCGCTGGACGGGTGGGGGTGCCAACGGAACCACGATCGCGGTCTTCGGCGGGACCAGCTGGAAGCTCGCCGCGAGCCAGCCCAAGTTCTCCATCTGCGAAGGCGCCACGCAGGGCAGCCCCGGCTACCTCCAGCGTTCGACCGATCCCTGGATCACCGTATCGAAGGACGGCACCGCATACACGATTGCGGATTCGTTCGATGCCACGGGCCCTGGCTTCGGCGGACCGAGCTCGATCCTGATCAGCCGATCGACCGACAGCGGCAACACCTGGTCTGACCCCGTATCGGTCGAGCGGGACAGCGGCGACGGCGCGCTGAACGACAAGGAGTCGATCACCGCGGACCAGAACAACTCCAGCGACGCATATGCGGTCTGGGACAGGTTGCAGAACCCGAGCCTGCACGCCAAGTTCGACGCCTTCAACCACACCTTCTCGTACCGCGGCCCCGCGATGTTCTCCCGCACGCTCGACGGCGGGAACTCGTGGTCGCAAGGCCGCGTCATCTTCGACCCGGGCCAGTGGAACCAGACCATCGGCAACCAGATGGTGGTGCAGCCTGACGGATCGCTGGTCGACCTGTTCGACCTCATCAACAACGAGCACGGCCCGTTCGGGCACAACGCAAGCACGACCTTCCAGGTCGCGATGATCACCTCGCACGACCACGGCACCACATGGTCCGACCCGACGATCATCGCCAATATCACCGACACCCAGGTGAGGACGCTCGACGGGCAGGACATTCGTACCGGCGACATCCTGCCGGAGATCGCCGGCGACCACACCAACGGCAACCTCTACGTCGCCTACCAGAACAACGCGAAGATCTCGTTTACCGAGTCCACTAACGGCGGAGTCACGTGGAGCGCGCCGATCATCATCAGCCGGTCCGGCTCGGCACAGGCGTTCACGCCCTCCATCGTCGTATCCGGAAACGGCACGGTCGGAGTCAGCTACTACGACCTTCGCCACGCGACCGCCACAACCCCCGGTCTCACCGACACGTGGTTCGACAGCTGCACGGCCGGCTGCGCGACAGCGTCGGCCTGGACCGAGTCGCAGCTGGACAACGCCGGAAGCTTCGACATGAAAGCCGCGCCGCAGGCCGGCGGCTATTTCGTAGGTGACTACGAGTCGATCGCGCCCAGCGGCTCAGGATTCCGCAACCTGTGGGTCATGGCCATGCCGGGGACGGCGGCCGACCCGACCAACGTCTTCAGCGACACCGTCAGCTAAACCCCGCATTGCCCAGCCCAGGCCCCGCTGTGGGGCCCGGGTATCTTTCTTCTTGTGTCTGACAAGCCCGCCGGGGGCCTGCTTGTGGTGATGGCCCACCCCGACGATGAGTCGATGGCGTGCGGCGGCCTGATCCTTCGCCACACCCGGGCCGGGATCCCGGTCCACCTCATCTGCGCCACCTACGGAGAGGCCGGGTGGACGGGGAAGCCGCTCGGCGCCAGGCAGGAGGGTCTGGGCGAGATTCGTGCCGCCGAGCTGGAGGAAGCGGCGAGCGCCCTCGCGCTGACCGGCGTCGAGCTCTGGGACTACCCTGACGGCGGCGTGAGCAGGTCCGACCAGCAGGAGATCACCCAGCGCATCTGGGACGCAATCTCACGCTGGCGGCCGCGCGCGGTCGCGGGCTGGGGACCCGACGGCGTTTACGGCCACCCGGACCACATCGCCATGGGCGCATGCGCGGACGCCGCGGTGGCGGCGATGACCGAAGGCGAGCGCCCTGCCCTCTATCACCTGGCCGTCGACGCCCAGCTGGCCGAGTTCTACAAGGCCGCGCTGCGTCTTGGCGGCGATGACCACGCTGCGCCCCTGGTCGTCCAGGAAAAAGTTGACGTCTTGATCGAGCTCGACTCTGACGAGGTGATGATGAAGCTGCGTGCGATCGACTGCCACAAGAGCCAGCTCGAGGACTGGCGGATCGCCATCCGCGACGAGCCGGCGCTGATGCAGGGGGGTTACGGCCGCGAGCCGTATGTCACCGTCTCGTCCCGCACGTCCGGGCTGACGGCGGCGGGTCTTTTGGGAGAGTTCTCGTGAGCACGGCGGACGACCTCGGCCGGCCACGCTTCGTCACCGGCTGAGCGCTGCCGTGGTCGAGGTCAGCGACCTCGTCAAGCGCTACCGCCGGGCCAGAATCAACGCGGTCGACGGGGTCAGCCTCAAGGTGGAGGAGGGCGAGTTCTTCGCCCTGCTCGGGCCGAACGGAGCGGGCAAGACGACAACCATCTCCATCCTCACGACCACCCTGGCGCCCACGTCCGGGTCGGTTCGCATCGCAGGTTTCGACCTGCGGACGCAGGCCTCCGAGGTCCGCCGGCACGTCGGGATCATCTTTCAGAACCCAAGCCTCGACAAAAACCTCTCAGGGGAGGAGAACGTGCGCCTGCACGCGATTCTCTACGGCTTGTACCCGTACCGGCCCTCATTCGCGTTCATGCCGGCCGTGTACCGGCAGCACGTCCGTGAGCTCGGCGAGGTCTTGGGGATGCAGCGAGAGATGTTCGAGCCGGTGAAGAAGCTGTCCGGCGGAATGCAGCGGAAGCTCGAGATCATCCGGGGCCTGATGCACCGGCCGAAGGTCCTGTTCCTCGACGAGCCCACGCGGGGGCTGGACGTCGCGAGCCGCCGCAGTCTGTGGTCCTATCTGCGCGAGGTTCGCGAGCGGTATGGCGTGACGATCGTGCTCACGACGCACTATCTCGAGGAGGCGGAGCAGGCCGATCGGCTCTGCATCCTCAACCACGGGCGAATCGTTGCCATGGGCAGTCCCGGTGATCTCAGGGCGCGCCCAACGGAGGAATACCTCGAGCTCGACGCGACGGACCGGGCTCGCCTTCGCGCGGAGCTGCGCGCGATGCATGTCGATTTCGAGGAGGCCGGCATCTTCACGGTCCGCCTCCACGGCCGATCGGCGCACGAGATCGTTCGCGACCTCGAGACGCCGCTGACACGGCTGCGCACCCGCCAGCCGTCGCTGGAGGACGCTTACCTCGGGATCCTCGCCGATGAATGAGATCAGCGCCATCGCCGCCATCGCCGAGCGCGACCTGATGAAGTTTCTGCGCGACCGCGCCCGGCTCCTTGGGACATTTATCTTTCCTTTCGTCCTGATGGGCTTGATGGGCGGCACGCTGCAGCTCAACCTGGGCAAGGCGGCGGGGTTCAACTTCATCGGCTTCACCTTCACCGGCATCCTTGGGCTGACGATGTTCCAGTCGTCATCCCAGGGCATCGCGTCCCTGCTCGAGGACCGTCAGAACGATTTCGCGCAGGAAATCTTCGTCTCGCCGATATCGCGCTACTCGATTGTGATCGGCAAGATCGTCGGAGAATCGATCGTCGCTCTGGCCCAGGCCGCTCCCCTCATCGTGTTCGCCATCGTGCTGCGAGTGCCGCTCACCGCGGAGCAGGTCGGTCTCATGGTGCCGGTGGCGATCATCTCGTGCCTCGTCGGCGGATCGTTCGGCCTCGTCGCCATGGCCGTGATCAACACCCAACAGGCAGCGGGGCAGATCTTCAACTTCCTGCTGCTCCCGCAATTCTTCCTGGCCGGTGTGTTCAACCCGATCGCCGTGCTGCCCTGGTACCTCGAGGTGCTGTCGCGCATCTCGCCTCTGCGTTACATCGTCGACCTCTTTCGAGGGATCGTCTACACGGGTCGACCCGAATACCACAAGGTGGTGCTGCTCGATCCCCTCACGAATCTTGCCGTGATGGTGGTCATGTTCGCCGTCTTCATCACGTTTGGAACCGCGCTGTTCGTCCGGCGCGAAACCAACCGTTGATCCGACCGCCAGGCCACTCGGGATTGCCTGGCGAAGATTGCACATCCTGTCCTCGAATCGCAGCCGTGTTGGGCTAACGTTTAGCGCCTGATCCAAGTCGGGGGGTGAATATCAGTTATGGACGTTGAGCACGCGGTGGCGGAGGGTTCCGCCGGGGCTTCTGCCGACGAGAACGGCGAAGCAAGGCGCGACGGGCAGCGCAAGTTCACGATGGGCCCGAATGACAGCCTCGAAGGCAAGCTCACGTACGACGGGTCGGTGCACATCGACGGCCGCGCCGAAGGTGAGCTTCGCGTGAGCGGCAACATCGACGTCGCCTCAGGCGCGGCGGTCAAGGCGCTGCTCGAGGGCGCGAACGTGAGCCTCAAAGGCAATGTCGAAGGCGCGGTCACCGCGCGAGACAAGTTGACCCTGGGCAAGAACGCCAAGCTCAGCGGCGACATCGTCGTGCGCAGGCTCCAGATCGACGACGGCGCCACGCTGAACGGCCATGTCCGAATGGGAGACAGTGAGCAGCAGGCGCCCGGCCACTAGGCAGGCCGTCTCGCTCCCGCCGGAGGACGGTGACGGGTCCGCCGGCCAGCCCAACTCGGTCGTCCTCGGCCCCAAGGACCGGCTCGTCGGCCGCCTGTTCATCGAAGGTGACCTTCGCGTCGTGGGCACGGTCGACGGCGCGCTCGAGGCGACGGGCGACGTGGAGATCGACGGCGGCGGCCAGGTCAAAGGCCCGGTCACGGCCCGCAAGAAGCTGGTGGTGGGGAGCTCAGGCTCGCTCATCGGGGACGTGAGAGTGGCCCGGCTGGAAATCCAGGACGGCGCAACGTTCAGCGGCAACGTGCAGATGGGCAAAGCTGCGCTGGAACCGGCGAAGCCGGTCGACGAACCGATGCCGGTGGAACCGCAGGCGGCTGCCGAACCACAGGCCCCGCCGGCTCGAGTCCAGCCGAAGGGCAAGCGCCGCTAGGGATCCTTCCCTCTCTCTCCTTCTGGGAGGGGGCCCAGGTTGAGGGACGAGTTGGACTTGCCTTCCCCAAAAGCGCGCATCAGCGCTTGGCGGGCTTCTTGGCCGTCGCTTTTTTCGGGGTTTTGGCCGGCAACGCGCTGGCCACCGTGAGCGCCCGCCGGATCAAGGCTGAGATCGGCGCCGGCGTGGCACTCCAGTCCACCGGCACCATCACGTAGCCGCCCATCTTGTGGCCGGCCATCGGCTCGAAGTCACGCCCGCCCTGCTTTTTGACCCTGGCGATCTCGGCAACCGCACGACCAGGTCGTCGCCGAACAAGCCGCAGAACATGTTCCCGTTCACGAAAGCGGACATCTGGCCGAACATCGGCTTCAAGGTCACCGCCGGCGAATCGGGCACGAGCTTGCTGAAAGCAGCCTTCGCCTCCTCGCTCGGTCTGGGCATCTTCATCGATCCAGGCGCCATCATGATTCCACCTCCCGCCCTGAGGCTGACGATTCAGGCATTGACGCTAAGCCCTGCGAGCCATAGTGTGTGCGTTAGCCGGCACGCGTCTGAAAGGTGAGGCATGGCCTGGAAAATCGAGGGGACCTACTTCGAGAGCTGCAACTGCACCTTCGCCTGTCCGTGCTCGGTCACCAGCTTTGCGTCCCCGGCGACCCAGGAGCGCTGCCGCGTGATCCTCAACTACCACGTCCACAGCGGCCAGATCGACGGTGTGGACGTCAGCGGGAGGAATGTTTCCTTGGTGGCCGACACACCCGCCAAGATGCTCGACGGCAAATGGCGCCTCGGGCTGATCATCGACGACAAGGCCTCGAAAGGTCAGATGGACAAGCTGGCGGGCGTCTTTTCCGGCGCCATGGGCGGTCCTGTGGCCGGCCTGGCCCCCCTGGTCGGTGAGGTGCTCGGCGTCGTGCAGCAGCCGATCGAGTATCACGAGAAGGGCGGCCACCACGGCGTGAAGATCGGACACGACATCTCGGTCGAGGTCGATGACTACATACCTGAAGGGATGACCGAGCCGACCCGGCTCGTCGGGATCTTCCATCCCTCGAACACGACGCTCACCGTCGCTCGGCCGGCCGAGGGCCACATCAAAGCCTTCGGAATGGAGTTCGAGACCAGCGGCAAGAGCGCTTTCTCAGCGCCCTTCAGCTGGTCCGGTTAACCACGCTGTAGTGCGG
>JBOHUP010000104.1:0-2023 GCA_050734615.1 Candidatus Dormibacteraceae bacterium
GGACCGCGTCCGGACCCAGGAGCGAGCGCGCGCTCGCGCCCAGGTGCTCGGCCATGGCCGGGTCGCAGATAGAAGGTGGATACCGCATTTCAAATTCGATGCCGGCCGTGGCCCGCAGCGCTGTCGCGACTCCGGTCACGACCTCTCGCAGGCGCTGCTCAAGGTGGCTGAACAGCTCGTCGTCGAAAGCGCGAATCGTTCCCTTCAAGACGGCGAAGTCGGCGATCACGTTGGATCGGTTGCCCGCATTGAAGCTGCCGAGAGTGACGACCGCCGGCACTATCGGATCAACCTCTCGCGCGACAAGGGTCTGCACGGCCAGGACGATCTGGGCTCCAACGACCACCGGGTCGATCGTCTGGTGCGGCCGCGCGGCATGGCCGCCGCGTCCCTGGATGGTGATCGTGAAAGCGTCGGCGCCGGCAAGTTGGGGGCCGGCGCCGTAGGACACCTGGCCGGCGTCCAGCTCCGGCCAGACATGCAGCATGAAGGCCGCATCGACCGGCGGATCGGCCAGCGCGCCGTCTTCGATCATGCGAGCCGCTCCGGCCCCTCCCTCTTCGGCAGGCTGAAACATCAGCTTGACGGTGCCTGCGAAAGCGGACCGACGCTCGAGCAGGAGTTGGGCCGCGCCCAGAAGCATCGCCGTGTGCGCGTCGTGGCCGCAAGCGTGCATCACCCCGGGGACCTCCGATGCGAACGGCACGCCCGACCTCTCTTCTATCGGCAGTGCATCCATGTCAGCCCTGAGCAGCACGCACGGGCCGTCTCCGAGTTCGCCCTTGATCTGGGCGACGACGCCTGTTTTGGCGAGTCCAGACCGGAACGGTATGCCCAGGTCCCGAAGGCGGGCCTGGACAAAAATCGAGGTCTGCGCCTCCTCGTATGCCATCTCGGGATGGGAGTGAATGGTGCGACGGTCCGACACGATCCTGGATTCGAGGGCACGAGACGATTCCAGGAGCTCAGAGGTCACGAAGGGAACTATAGGATCAAGCCTGGCCACGGAACTTCTGGAGCACCCATCCCTTGTCCAGGTCGGAGACCTGGTGGAACTCCATAGACCTCCGGATCTGTGCGATTTGGCCAAGGCGAGCGCACTCATGCGCGGTTGCGCGCGGCGCGATCAGGATCGCAGTTGGCCAACTCTGGGCGCTGATAAGATGGGCCGGCCTTGAGCTTGAGCAGCACCTTGGCCAGTGACGCAGCCGGCGGAAAGGGCGTGCTCGACGCAAGCGTCAAGCCAATCCGTTCCGGCTTCTCCGTGGCTGCGCCCGCGACCACAGTTCGCATCCTCACGGACGACAACCTGGATGTTCGCCAGGCCCTGGGATCAGCTGCCGTGCGCGGAAGCGTTCTGGTCGTCGCCGGTGGAGCGATGTCGCGAGCCGCCTGCATCGGCGGCAGGCTGGCCCGTGAAATCCACGACGCCGGAGTTGTGGCGGAGGTGACCGATGCGCCGGTCCGCGACTCGCTCGAGATTCTTGAACTCGGTTTGCCGGTGTGGTCGCGAGGCCTGACTCCGATCGCCCCGGGTAAGCGCGGTGGTGGCGAGGTCGGCGCCCCGGTGGAGCTGGCCGGCGTCACGGTAAGGTCGGGAGATTGGGTGGTGGCGGATGACGACGGCGTCGTGGTCTGGCCCCGGGAGCAGCTGCAAACCCTGCAGGAACGCGCTGCGGAGCTGGAGCTGGCAGAGCGTCACCCGGATCCGCGCCGCGGCTAGCGGGTGAGCGTCTCCAGCGACGGATTGACCCCACCCACGCCGGCCGGCACGTCGATCCTCGAGGCCATTCGGGGCGCCTTGATCGAAGAAATGGAGCGTGACGAGCGCGTGATGGTCCTCGGCATGGATGTCGGCCGGCTGGGGGGCGTTTTCCGTGTTACCCGCGGGCTGATCGATCGGTTTGGCGCCGAGCGGGTGGTCGACACGCCGCTGGCCGAGGGTGCCATCGTCGGCGCATCTCTAGGCCTGGCCATCGGAGGCATGGTTCCGGTGGCGGAGGTCCAGTTTCTGGGCTTCACC
>JBOHUP010000105.1:0-1530 GCA_050734615.1 Candidatus Dormibacteraceae bacterium
CTATCGTGTTCTGTCCACCCTCCCACATCCTGAACTTCATGTAGCGGCTGACCGTCGTGATGGTCGTCGAGGCCATCAAAGAGCCCCAATCGATGCGATGGAAGCCATATGTGTTGTTGGCGTTCCAGAGCATCACGACACGCTCCCTCAGGCCACGGCGGTAAAGAGAGTCGGAGATCAGGCTCATGGACCACGAGGTGTGCCACTCCTCGCCCATCAAGACGATGCGCTTGCCCGCTTCGATCGCGGGCGCGATCACATTTTCGATCAGGCTCGGTGGGAGGCTGGAGTTCCAGTCGCGGATCTTGCCTTCCTCGCCGTCATACACCCCGCCCGGGTGGCGAGCCGAGATCCACTGGCACCACCGCCGGTAATGCAGCCGTCCCGCTGCATGGTCCTCCTCACCTGGCAGGTCGGGGTCGCCGCAGAAATAGACGTATGTCTGGTAGCCGAGCTCGGCCAGGGCGCGCGAGAGCCCCCTGACCCTCACCCCGAGGCCGCCGGCCTGGCTGTACGGGTCCGGGCCTTCGAAGCTCAGGATCACGAAAGCAGTGCTTTGCGGGGCGAGGCTCATGGATTGCCGCCGAGGATCCGCAAAGCCTCCGCGTGTAGGCCTACGTTCGAAGCGCAAAGTAGAGTGGAACGGCTGTCGAGCGTGCAGGGCAAGCCGTCGACCGGCCGGCCCTGCATGTCAGTCACGACCCCGCCTGCCTCGCGAAGCAGCAGCAGGCTCGCGGCCGTATCGAACACCCGGACCGAAATGGGGGCACAGAACACATCCAGTCCCCCGGACGCGGTGTGGGCCAACGCGAGGGCCATCGAGCCCAGTATGCGGATCTTGCTCGCTCGTTCGACCAGAGGCCCCGCCAGCGCCAAAGCAAGCGGCGTGCTCTCCAGGCCGAGCAGCTGGATTCGCCGATTGTCCGATCGAGGCAGAACCGCGAGCTTCTCGTCCGACCGCCAGGCTCCCTGCTTTCGAATCGCCGTCCATTCCTCGCCTGTGTTGAGGTTGAGGACAAGTCCCGCGTAGGTGTCGGCGACGGACGGCCCGTCGAGCACCGCGAGCATGAGGCCGAACATCGGGATGCCCTGCTTGGCATTGAGGCTTCCGTCCACCGGGTCGACAAGCACCAACGGGTAGTCGGCCCCGAAGCTTCGCCGGCCCGACTCTTCAGATAGAACGGAGAAACGCTCACCGCGCTGGGCCAGGCCCTCCAGCTCAGCCAAGACGACCGCTTCGGCCGCGCGATCGACCTCCATGGTGGTGTCACCACCGGCGCCGACGCTCAGCTGGACGCGGCCGGCCTCGGTGCCCGCGAGCGGTAGCACCGCACTGCGCACGCCGGCGCCGATGCGAATGAAAAGGTCGAGCCAGTTACCCGGTGTCAGCTCGGCTGTTCGGCCAGGCCGGGGTCGGGCGCCACCTTGCGGCGGCGGCGCCGGCGGCGCTCCACGACGATGGTGATCAGGAAAGGCTGCTGCATCGCCCAGACGCGCTCGATCAGCTGCGGGATCGGGATGCTGTGGGGG
>JBOHUP010000106.1:0-3135 GCA_050734615.1 Candidatus Dormibacteraceae bacterium
GATGCAGATCACAAGACCGGCTGCCGCGGCAGCGATGCCGCGTCTGGAAGTGATGGCGTGCGCTGGTTGCGCCGACCAGCAGGTCGCGCACCTGCGCCGCGGGCTCGATCTGAGGGTCGGGTTTCGCACCCCAGGCCTGCGCATGCGCCCGGTGGGGGGGCGCGGCACCCGCAAGCTGCAGGACATCTTCGTCGACTCTCGCATCCCGCGCGAGGAGCGCGATACGTGGCCCCTGGTGTTCGCGGGAGACAGGCTTGCCTGGGTTCCGGGCATCGCAGTCGACGCCGATCATGGAGGCGTCCCCGGTCAGGCCTCCGTGCATGTCGTGGTGCACCCGATGCCGGTCCGTTCGGAGGGCAAAGTTGCTAGGCTTGAGCTTCCGAAGATTCCTCGAGGAGAATCGAGTTGAGCCGCTTTCCACGCTCCAGCCTGTTTTATTTCGCACTCGTCGTCGTATTAGGTCTCGTTTTCTGGTTTACGTGGCAGTCACTCCAGGGTGGCGGGAGCTCGAGCGACTGGACGTATTCGGACCTGATCTCGCATTCCGACGCGCACCAGGTTTCTTCGCTGGAGATCAACGGCACCGACGCAATCGCCACAGACAGCAGCGGAAAGAAGCACGACGTGGTGGTGACCGATTGTTCCAATGGCTGCAGCGAGCTGCTCACCCAGATGCAGACCGACGGCGTCAATTTGAAGTTCGACAAGAACAGCAGCGGCAGCTACCTCATCAGCGTCCTGCTGCCCAACATCATCCTGGTCATCCTGATCGCCGCCTTCATGTGGTGGGTGCTCCGGCAGACCCAGAGTGGGAACAACCAGGCCATCTCATTCGGCCGGTCTCGCGCACGGCTGATCGCCGGCGACAAGCCGGCCATCACGTTCGCGGACGTCGCGGGCGTCGAGGAGGCTAAACAGGAGCTCACCGAGATCGTCGAGTTCCTCAAGTATCCAGAGAAGTTCGTCGCCCTCGGCGCACGCATACCCAAAGGCGTACTCCTGGTCGGCCCGCCGGGAACCGGCAAGACTCTGCTGAGCAAGGCCGTGGCCGGCGAGGCGGGCGTGCCGTTCTTCTCGATCTCGGGCTCCGAGTTCGTCGAGAGGTTCGTCGGCGTCGGCGCAAGCCGCGTGCGCGACCTGTTCGACCAGGCGAAGAAGAATTCTCCCTGCATCGTCTTCGTCGACGAGATCGATGCGGTCGGCCGCCAGCGCGACGCCGGCCTTGGCGGTGGTCACGACGAGCGCGAGCAGACGCTGAACCAATTGCTCGTCGAGATGGACGGCTTCGACACCAACACCCACGTGATCGTGATCGCGGCCACCAACCGGCCGGACGTCCTGGACCCGGCCCTGCTGCGACCAGGCCGATTCGACCGGCACGTCACGCTTGACCGCCCGGACATCAAGGGCCGCCGCGCGATCCTCGACGTGCATGCTCGAAACAAGCCCCTCGACATGACCGTCGACCTGGACGTGCTCGCTCGCCAGACGCCTGGCTTCAGCGGCGCCGACCTGGCCAACCTGATCAATGAGGCGGCCATCCTTGCCGCGCGCGCCAACAAGAAGGTGATCGGCATGGACGAGCTCGAGGAGGCGATCGCGCGGGTCATCGCAGGCCCTGAGCGCAAGAGCCGGCGCATCTCCGACCACGAAAAAGAGATCATCGCCTACCACGAGACCGGTCACGCCCTGGTCATGAAGGCGCTGCCCCACACCGACCCGGTGCACAAGGTTTCGATCATCTCGCGCGGCATGGCGCTGGGCTGGACGATGAGCCTGCCCGAAGAGGACAAGTACCTCATCTCGCGCGACGAGCTGATGGACCAGATCGCCGGGATCATGGGCGGGCGCGTCGCCGAGGAGATCGTCTTCGGCGACATCACGTCGGGCGCCGAGAACGACATCCAGCGGGCGACTCAGATGGCTCGCCGCATGGTCACCCAGTGGGGCATGTCCGACAAGCTGGGCACCGTGGCCATGGGTCACCGTGAGGAGCTGGTGTTCCTCGGTCGTGACCTTGGGGAGCAGAGGAACTACTCGGAGGAGGTCGCCGCGATCATCGACGAGGAGATCCGCAGCATCGTGGACCACGGCCACCAGACCGCCAAGACGATCCTCACCGCGCAGCGACACAAGATGGACATCGTGGTCGAGAAATTGAAAGTGGTCGAGACGATCGATGGCAAGGAGCTCGACGAGATCCTGGCGAGCGACCAGCCTCAGGCTCCCGCCGCCAGCTCCTCAGCCTCGTAGCACGCCTCGCGCGCCCCTTTTAGTCGTCGCCGGCCGGGGCAACCTCGGCCGTAGCATCGCGCGAGCGCTGACCGCTTCCGGCCATCGCACGCGGCTGGTGCCAGGACGAACCCTGCCGTCAAAGATGGGCCGGCTGGAGGGGGCGGCCATTGTCTTCCTCGCCGTCCCGGACAGCGCCGTGAGTGAGCTGGCCGCGCGGCTGAGCAAAGCACCCGCCGCGGTGAGCTTCGTGCACCTGAGCGGTGCGATGGGGCTCGATGCGCTGAAGGCGCTGCGAACAGATCACGACGTCGGCTCGTTCCATCCACTCCAATCGTTCCCGGCGCCGCGACCGCCCGGCGCGTTTCGCGGCAGCACGATCGCCGTCGACGCCAGCAGCGAGACGCTGATGAGACGGCTCAGGATCCTGGCGCGAGCTCTCGGCGGCACCCCCAAGCACGTCGGCGACGCCGACCGCGTGAGGTACCATGCCGCGGCCGTCTTCGCGTCCAACTACTTCACGGTCGTGGTGGCGGAAGCGGTCAGGCTGCTGGAAAGCATCGGCTGGACGCGCGCGGAAAGTACTCGCGCGCTGCTGCCGCTGATCGAAGGCGCGGTGGCGAACATCCGGGCACTCGGTCCGATCAACGCGCTGACCGGCCCGATCCGCCGCGGCGACGTGGAAACCGTCTCCCAGCACCTTCGCGCGCTGGAGGAGCTTGATCGAGCCGACGGATATCGTATGCTCGGCACGATCGCGCTCGAGATCGCCAGAGAGGCGGGACTGAACCCCGTCGCGGCCGAGCGGATGCACCGGGCGCTGACCCAGCGAGCGGCAGCGACCCAAAGGAGACGTCGCGCATGACAACGGTGTTGGACGTACAGCGATTCAAGGATGAGCAC
>JBOHUP010000107.1:0-2276 GCA_050734615.1 Candidatus Dormibacteraceae bacterium
ACGACGTCGCCGCCGCAGACCGGGCATTTCGCCGGCATCTTCCAGCCGGTCTTCGGATCGTTGACGCTGACGATCTCGGGAATCACGTCGCCCGCGCGGTGGATCACGACACGGGCGCCGACGTAGACACCCTTCTCGTTCACCTGCGCCTCGTTGTGCATCGTCACGTTGCGGATGGTCACGCCGCCGACCACAACCGGCTTGACGTGCGCGACGGGAGTCAGCACGCCGGTGCGGCCGACATAGCAGGCGATCTCCTCCACCTCGGTCTCGGCCTGCTCCGGTGCGTACTTGAAAGCGATCGCCCACCGTGGCGATCGTGCGACGAAGCCCAGCTCGAGCTGCTGCGCGAAATCGTCGACCTTGACCACGATGCCGTCGATCTCGTGCTCCAGCTCGTGCCGCCGGTGCTGCCACTCGGCGTGGTACTCGATCACCTCATCTATCGAGTTGAGGCGGCGGCGGTGCTTGTTGACGCGGAAGCCCATCTTCTCGAGCGTGTTGAGGACCTCCCACTGGGAACGGCAGGGCCCCGCCGGGTCGAGCGTGTACATGAACGTCTGCAGGTCGCGGCTCGCGGTCACGTTGGGGTCGATCTGCCTCACGCTTCCGGCTGCGGTGTTGCGCGGGTTGACGAACCGGGGGCGGCCCTGCGCCTCGATTTCGCGGTTGAGCTTCTCGAATGCCGCGATCGGGAAATAGACCTCGCCCCTCACTTCGAAGGCGTCCGGAAGACCTTTGGCCGGCGTCACGGTCAGCGGGACGCTGCGAATCGTGCGGACGTTGGCCGTCACGTCCTCGCCGACCGTCCCGTCCCCCCGGGTCGCCGCCCGCTGGAATCGACCCTTCGCATAGCTGATGCTCATCGCCAGGCCGTCGATCTTCAGCTCGCAGCAGTATCTGACCTTATCCCCCACCGCGGCGCGTACGCGTTTGTCGAACGCGCGGATCTCGGATTCGTCGAAGGCGTTCTGCAGGCTGAGCATCGGCGAGCGGTGGCGCACCTTGGCGAACTGGTCGGACGCCTCGCCGCCGACCCTCTGCGTTGGCGAGTCGCCGGTCAAAAGATCCGGGCGCTCCTCTTCGATGCGGCGAAGCTCGAGGAAGAGCGCGTCGTACTCGGCATCGGAAACCTCAGGCTGGTCGAGCACGTAGTAGGCGTGCTCGTAGCGCCGGATCATGTGGCGCAGCTCCTCGACGCGGACCGCCGGGTCCACCGTGGCGCGCTTGCGGCGCGCCGGCGCGTTCAGGCTGGAGACGTCCTTCTGCTTGCTCATTTCGTGAGCGGGGCGAGCATGCCGCTGAGGATCTTCAGCCCGACCTTGTCGAACTTGATGACGAGCTCCTCATCGGTGCGCGTCAGGGTGCTCTTGACGACCGTCCCGGGCCCGAAGGCCGGGTGCTTGACACGATCCCCGCTGGAGAACCGCTGCACCGGCGGCGGCGCAGGCGCGGCCTCCACCTGCCGCTCCTGATAGCGCTCCTTGTAGCCCTGCCGAGGCGGGGCGACCGGCGCGCTCCCTTTGGGCGCGCCGAGCATCGACTGCGGGATCTCGGTCAGGAAGCGGCTCGGAAATGCCGGCTGCGACCGTCCATACAGGTGGCGGCGAAACGCACAGCTGAGGTACAGGCGGTCCTTGGCGCGCGTCATCCCGACGTAGCAGAGCCGGCGCTCTTCAGCCATCTCTGTCGCCGCGCCCACCGCAGACGGGTTCTCCTCGCGCTCGTCCAGCGCGCGCTGGTGCGGGAGCAGACCCTCCTCCATACCGACCATGAAGACGACCGGAAACTCGAGGCCCTTGACCATGTGCAGCGTGATCAGGGTCACGCCCTCTCCGTTCTCGTCGTACGCGTCGACGTCGGAGACCAGCGCCACCTCGGCAAGAAAGTCCTCGAGGCCCTGCGCCGGCTCGCGGTCGTCGAAGCTCTCCGCCAGGCCGCGCAGCTCGTTCAGGTTCTCCATGCGCGCCTCGCCCTGCGGCGTGCCGTCGAGATAGTGCTGGCGCAGGTTCATCACCTCGACGACGTGGTCGAGCAGCTCGCTCGGGCGCAGCACGCCCATGGTCGCGCGCACGGATTCGATCTGAGCTCGGAAGCTCTGCAGGGGGCCGACCGCCGCCTTGGGCAGGCCGGGAACGCGCGACGGCTCCACGAGCAGCGAGAGGATGTCGGTCTCGGTCGCTCTCGCCTGCGCGTTCAGCGAGTCGACCGTGACGTTGCCGACATTGCGAGGTGGCACTGAAACGATGCGCGCAAAGCTCAGCGCGTCCTTGGGG
>JBOHUP010000108.1:0-2658 GCA_050734615.1 Candidatus Dormibacteraceae bacterium
GTGCTCATCCGCGCCGGTCGATCGCGTCCAAGACGATTTCAGCCCTGGCCGCGATGAACTCGGGCCGGGTGTTGAACGACGCGGTGCGGCGAAGCTCGAGGCCGCGCCCGCGCGCGAAGGCCTGGGCCTCGACGTCGAGGTCGTACAGGATCTCGAGATGGTCGGCGACGAAGCCGATCGGGCACACGAGCACGTCGCGGGCCCCCGAGCGCTCGATGGCCCCGAGAAGGTCTGGCCCAAGCCACGGCTCGCCGGTCGCGCTCGCGGACTGGAACGCGAACTCCCAGTCCGGCAGGGTGGTCGCCGTCGCGACGAGCCGGCAGCTCTCGAGGAGACGATCGAGGTAGCCGTCACCCTCCGCCACGATTCGCGCGGGCAGGCTGTGCGCGGTGAAAAACAATCGCTCCGGCGTCGCCTCGGCAAGCTTCTCGTCAAGCAGTCCCGCCACGGCGCGGATGAATGCGGGATGGTCGTGGAAACCCCGTACGAAAACGAGCTCGCCGGTCCAGGCGGCTGACAGCGTCCGCTCGTATGCCCCCAGGCTCATATCCGCGAAGTGGGGCGCCAGGGGCAGGCCGACGAGGCGCTCGACCCCGGCCCGCGCCGCTTCGGCCGCGCCACCGGCGATGAATGGCGATGAGTGCTTCATGCCGACGAACACCGGCATGTCGAGGCGCTCGCCAAGAGCAGCCGCCTGCGCGCGCGTGATTGCGGTCAGCGGCGACCCGCCGACTGCTCGATAGCGTCCCTTGAGTTCCTCGAGCGCCTGCGCCGATGGTTGTCTTCCGCCGCGGATGTGCGTGTAGTAAGGCTCGATGCCGGCCTCGTCCGCGGGGCTCCCGTAAGCCATGCACAGCACGCCCGTCTTCCGATCAGCCGACACGCGCGGCCTGCCATTCGTGGACGGTCTCGACCAGGAGCTGCAGGTTTTCGAGCGGTGTCGAGGGATGCACGCCATGGCCGAGGTTGAAGATGTGACCAGGCCGTCCGCCCGCGCGGCGCAGCACGTCGCGCGCCCGCTCGCGGACCAGCTCAGGCGGTCCGAGCAGGACTGCCGGGTCGAGGTTGCCCTGGATGCCGCGATCGTGACCGACGCTCGACCAGCCGGCGTCCAGCGGCACCCGCCAGTCGAGAGAGACGATGTCAGGTCCCGCCGACGTGATCGATTCCAGCAGGCCGGCCGTATTGGTTCCGAAATGAATCATCGGCACGTCGAGCGGCCTCAGTTCGTCGAACAGCGAGCGGGTGTGCGGCAGGACACGAGCGTCATAGTCCTCGCGCGCCAGTGCGCCCACCCACGAGTCGAATACCTGGATCGCGGATGCCCCCGCGCTCACCTGCGCCCGGAGGTAGGCGGCCATCGTCGAGGCCAGCTTGCCGAGCAGCCGGTCGAAGGCCACGGGCTGCGAGTACATGAACGACTTGACCCTGAGAAAGTCGCGGCTCGGCCGGCCTTCGATCAGGTAGCTGGCGAGCGTAAAAGGCGCGCCGCAAAAACAGATCACCGGCACGGGCGACTCCGCGACCACCTGCCGCACGGCGGTGATGACATGCGGCGCGGCCTCCTCGCCCGCGGGGATGCGCAGGCGATCGATCGCCGCGTCATCGGTGATGGGATGGGCGATCACCGGTCCGACGTCTTCGACTAGCTCGAAGTCGACACCCATGCCGCGAAGGGGCAGCATGATGTCGGCGAACATGACGGCCGCGTCGACGCCCAGCGTGCGCACCGGCTGCAGCGTCACCTCGGCGCACAGCTCGGGTTGGGCGACGATGTCGACCAGCCGCCAGCGTTCGCGAATCTTCCGGTAGTCGGGCAGCGAGCGCCCGGCCTGGCGCATCAACCAGACGGGCGTGATGTCAACGGGCCGCCGGCGTGCCGCGTCCAGGAAGCGGCTCAAACGGCGTTCTCCCCGGCGCCCAGGAGCGCTGTGATCTCCGCGACCGGCCGGTGCACCCCGGTGAGGATCGGGGTGTCGCGGATCGTCGAGCGCCGGCTGTCGCTCTCGCGCAGGGCGCGCACGAGCTCGCTGAACTTGGGCAGGTCGTCCATCTCGTAGGCGACCAGGAAATCCATGTCGTCGAGCCCGAAGCTGTTGGCGAGCAGTTGGCGCACCTCGGGGAAGTCATGACCGATGCGCATGTGCTCGTTCATGATCCCCTGTCGCGCTTCGCGCCCGAGCAGGTACCAGTCGGTGCTCTTCGTGAAGGGATAGACGACGAGGTAACGCGATCGTTCGCCACTGAACAGGGACTGTTCCTGCGGCGTCGGCTTCTTGACGTACTGCGAGTGCTGGATGATGCCGAGGAAGCTCTGTGTCACGCTCATCCAGCGGCCCATGCCGGAGCGAAGCACAGCGGCCGCTTTCTCCTCGAGCGACTCGAGCGTGGGTCCGAGACTCCAGAGGAGCACATCGGCGCCGGCCCGCAGCCCGATCATCGAATAGGCGTGGGTGGTCACCTCGGACGAGGCCTCGACCGCGGCGACCAGCTCGCCGGCCGACCCGCATCTTTCCTCCGCACTGAGGCGCCGCCATCCGGAATCGAGCCCGAGCGCCAGGGCGTGGACGAAGCGGCCCTCCGTCATCGGTCCGACCTCAGCCAGCCGGCGGCATCCGCGGCTAAGTAGGTCATCACGACGTCCGCGCCGGCGCGGAC
>JBOHUP010000109.1:0-4130 GCA_050734615.1 Candidatus Dormibacteraceae bacterium
GCCCGACAGCGTGTAGCCCTGCTCGCCGACTCGGGTTTCGAGGCCCCACGGCAGCTCCCACACGAAGCCGGCCTGCGCGACGTCGACCGCGCGCCTGATCTCCTCGTCGGACACCATCGGCCGCCCCATCACCAGGTTCTCGTGCACCGAGGCAGAGAACAGGATCGGATCTTCGAATGCCACCCCGATGTGAGAGCGAAGAGACGCGAGCCGGAACTCGCGCACGTCGATGCCGTCGAGCAGCACGCCGCCCTCCGCGACGTCGTACAGGCGCGGGACCAGGCAGGCCAGCGTGGTCTTGCCGCTGCCGGTCCGCCCGACGATGCCCATCGTTTCGCCCGGCTCGATCGTGAGGTTCAAACCGCGAAGGATCCAGTCGTCCGAGTTCGGGTATTGGAAGCCGACATTGCGAAACTCCAGACGGCCGCGGCACGTGTCGAGGGTCCGAGCATTGGGCCGGTCCGAGATCTCAGGCCGGGAATCGAGCACCTCGTTGAGGCGCTGGGAAGCGGTCTGGCACTCCTCGCTCATCGACAGCACCCAGCCGATCGCATCCATGGGCCAGATGAGCATGAAGACGTAGTTCATGAAAGCCACCAGGCCGCCGATGGTGAGCCGGCCCTGCGTGACGTTCAGCCCGCCGAGGAGCAGCACGGCGGCGAGCGAGAGGTTGGGCAGGAAGTTGAGCCTCGTCCACAGCTGCGCCCGCACCCTGATGCCGAGCAGGCTGGTCGTCCGCAACGTGGACGCCTGGTCCTCGAAGCGCTTCTGCATCAGAGGCATCCGCCCGAACGCCTTGATGATCCGGACGCCCGTCGCCATCTCCTCGATGACGGTGGTCAAATCTCCCTGCTGGTCCTGCAGGCGACGGGCGATGAGCTTGTACTTACTGTGGAACTTGTTGCTGAAGTAGGCGATCGGCAGCATGCATGCCATGACCACCAGCGCAAGCTGCCAATCGAGCAGGACCATCAAGACGGCCACCACGATGAAGGTGACGATCGTCTGGAGGAACCAGATCAGCCCGAAACTCACAAAGCGGCGCACCGTGGCGATGTCCGAGATGGCGCGCGAGAGGAGCTGTCCCGACTGCCAGTTGTCGTGAAAGGCGATCTGCAGGTCCTGCAGATGCGCGTAGAAATCGTTGCGCAGGTCGGTCTCCATGCGCAGGGAGGCCGTGCCCGAATAGTTGCGCCGCAGGAAGATGAAGACGAACTCGAGCAGCCCGATCGCCACCAGCAGGCCGGCCATCGGCAGCAGCTGCCCCAGGTTCCGATGCGTGATCGGCCCGTCGATGATGTCCTGGATCACCTTCGGGATCGAGGACGCGGTGGCCAGGCTGGCCAGCTGAGCCAGGCCGAAGACGACGACCAACCACTTGTATGGCCGGAGGTAGGGGAAGTATCGGCGCAGCGCGAGAAGACCCAAGGCTTTGAAGCACCCTTCGCGCCGGTTTTTGGGCGCGTTGAACCACGAGATGCTGGGGGCGGATTAGTTTACCGCGTGGTCGGGGTCTGTCAGCCGGCCAGATCGCGCATGGACACCATTCCGACCACGCGTCCGCCCTCGACCACCGGCAGGTGACGAAAGCCGTGGTCCAGCATCGTCTTCAAGGCGACCTCCGTGTCCGTGTCCGGGTCGACGGTCCGCGGATCGGGGGTCATCCAGGACGAGATCTCGTGGCTGGGAGCGTCATGCGACTGGGATATTGCACGAACGGTGTCGCGTTCGGTGAAGATGCCGATCAGTCGTGATCCGTCCATCACCAGCGCCGAGCCGATGCGCTGCTGAGCCATCAGCGACACTGCCTCGCCCACCGTCGCCGAAGCGTTCACCAGGTGCAGCTTCGTCTTCATGACGTCCCTTACGGTCGCCATCCGCCAATCCTATTCCCGCCAGGCGAAATCCGCCGATCAGGCCGCTGAGGCGATGGTCCCCCCGCCCAGGACGCGGCTGCCGGAGTAGAGGACGGCAGCCTGGCCGGGAGCGGCGCCCAGGAACGGCTCGCCAAGCGAAAGGCGGCCGGCCTCGTAGACCGCTGGAATCGCCCGCCCGTGGTAGCGAAGGCGGGCCTCGCACGCCATCGACTCGTGGACGGCCCCATCGATGAAGGTCACATCTGTGAGCACGATTCGCGTCACGGCCAGGTCTGCCCTGCGGCCGACCACGAGCCGGTTCGCGGCCGCTTCGACCCTCACCACGTACCACGGCCCCGGCTCCGATAGATCGCCAAAGCCGCTGCGCTGTCCGACCGTGTACAGCGCTGTCCCCCGATGGCGGCCCAGCTCGCGCCCGCTCGTGTCGACCACGGCGCCGGCCTGCACCGGCAGGCGGCGGGCCAGGTATCCGGCCGTCTGGCCGCGTGGCACAAAACAGATCTCCTGGCTCTCGGGCTTGTTCGCCACCGGCAGCGCGAACTCTCGCGCATGCTCGCGAACCTCGCCCTTGGTCATCCCGCCCAGCGGAAAGACGATGCCGCCAAGACGCTCCCGGTCGAGGTGATAGAGCATGTACGACTGGTCCTTCGCATCGTCCAGCGCGGTATGGAGCTCAGGTCCCAGGGAGCCGGCCACGATGCGGGCGTAGTGGCCCGTGGCGAGACGATCGAAGCCGAGCTCCAGGACCCGTGACAGCATCAGGTCGAACCGGACGAACGCATTGCACCGAACGCATGGATTGGGTGTCCGGCCTTCCAGGTAGTCACGGTGAAACGGCTCGATGACGCGCTCGCCGAACTCGCGCTCCAGGTTCCAGCAGTAGTACGGAATCTCCAGCAGAGAAGCGACACGACGCGCATCCTCGACCGCGGACAGAGAGCAGCAGCCACCGTGCCGGGCGGCCTCGTCCGAGTCATCGCGCGGCCATTGCTGCAGCGTGACGCCCACCACCTCGTGGCCCTGCGCCTGCAGCAGCGCGGCGGCGACCGAGGAGTCCACGCCGCCCGACATCGCGACGGCGATCCTCATTGTCTGCTCTCGACTATCTGTCGCGTCACCACTTGTGCATCCTCTGCCACACCGTAGAGGATGGAGGACTTGAACTTTCGCATCCAGGGCACACCCATGCAGTAGAGCCCGGGCATGCTTGAACGCCCATCCGTCTGAATCGGGAACCCCATCTCATCGAAGACCGCCCAGCTGGTCGCGAGTCCGGCCTGGCCCGCGCCGATCACGGCGACATCGACACTGCCCACCATGCGGCGGCAATCGTAGTCCGGCGTTAAGCTCCGAGCCGGTGGAGCTCAGCGACGTTCAGCGGGGTCGTATCGGAGAGTACTTGCTCGCCGTTTACTCGATGCTGACCACCCAAGGCGAGCTGGTCCCGTTCCAGGTCGATGCCGACGACGACCATCGCGACCTGGTGGTTGCCGTCAAAGGCAGGAGCACCTTCGCGTCACTGCAGGCCAAGGCGTGCTTCCAGCTTGGAGCCTCGGGCTTCGTCCAGTCGAACGCCACGTACTTCGAAAAGTCCATACCGGCCGACCCATCGTGGATCTATGTAGTCGTGCTGGTGCTGGACCTGGCACCGGTCGTGTGGTGGCTCGTGCCGGCGCCGGACTTCAACCGCCTGACCTCTCACTCGCCCGCCCGACAGGGTCGCGAGGTCGAGTTGCACTTTCGCGCCCACCCGGAAGGCACCGACGCCTTCTCCCCATTCCGGACCGCAACCAAAGACGTGGGACCGCGCTTGCTGGAGATGATCGCGGCGCTTCCGCCGCAGACCAAGCCAATCCCCGGGGCGCGCCTTCTGATCACCCGGCGCTAGCTACTCGACCAGGTCGCCCTCGGCAGGCTCCACAGTGACGCCCTGCGATTCGAGGAAGGCCACGCCGCGGTCGAGCTCATCCTGGTCGCCGGTGATCTCCAGGAGCACCCAGCCCTGTTCACGGGTCACATCAGCGCGCCGGATGTTGGTCACGATCTGGAACTGACGCCCGAGCTGATAGATCACGGGCTCCTTGACCAGAGCAGGACCGAAGATGAGCTTGAGCCGCCGCCGCCCCATAAGCCGGGAGTCTAGTTGTTCAGAGCTCCGCCGGCCACGGCCGGGATGATGGAGATCTCGTCCTTCTCCCCCACCTTCGACCCAAGACCGGCCCCGAGGCGCACGTCCTCGTCGTTCAGGTACAC
>JBOHUP010000110.1:0-13815 GCA_050734615.1 Candidatus Dormibacteraceae bacterium
GAGCCGCAATCCGGTGATGCCGACGAGGACCGCCGGACGCGTGCGATTCTCGAGCACGAAGCTCATGCCCCCTTCCTCGGCGTCCAGGCTCTTGAGGTCGGCGAGCCGCTCCGCGAGATAGCCGGGAATCTCCGGGCGCGGGCGTGGAGGCGGGAGGTTCGAGGTGACAGTGAACGCCAGCTCTGAGCGGTCGACGACCTGTCCCGCCATCGTCAGCGTGGCCTCGAGCACGTAATCTCCCTCAGCCGCGAGAGGCAAGCTGAGGCTGGTAGCGCTGACCGCAGGCTCGAACGCGGTCGGGACCTCGACGTCGGCGACTCCGGAGTAAGACTTGCGGGTCACGGCGTCACGCAGGCGGCCCACTCCCCGTTTCCCAGCGGCCCGTTCGCGGGTGACCGACCATCGGACCGTACCCCGGCCGTTCAATGCTGGATCGTCGTTCACGATCACGAATCGCGCGGCGAAAGGAACCTCGGGCTTCTGCAGCAGGCCGAACGGCCGCCCGGGCTCGAACGCGAGAGGCGCGATGATGAGTCGCGTCGCCTTGTAGGCCTGCGCGAGCGCCTCTAGTGCGGGCTTCGGAAGCCGCGCCCCGTCGAGCAGGCCGAAGCCGATACCGTGAAACGGATCGACCAGGTGAAAAGCGAACGCGCCCCAGCAGGACTCGAACTTTCGCGTGCGAAAATGCTCGGTGGCGAATCGTATGACGTCCGCCTGGTACGACTGCGACGCCGCGACGTACGCCTCGAGGCTCTGATAGGCCGACGGGAGTCCGGCGCCGCGCTCGGCCCAGTTGACCGGCTGGAAGCCCGCATACCTCCAAGCCGGCTCGTCGTCGGCGACCGGCCACCGCTTGCCGATGGCGTCCCATGCCGGAGAATCCACCGATGGAAGAGACTGGGCACCGAACGCGCTCACCATCAGCGGCTCGACCTGTGCGATGTCCCGCCACGACCCAGAGGCCCATCCCAGCATCAGCTGCAGGTCGACGTCCCCTGACGCCGCGAGGGAAGGCCGGCTCGGATCGAGGCGATCGAACAGCGCCTTCAGGTCCTGGTCGACGGTGTGGTTCTGGCGCACGGCATGCACGTCTCCCAGCTCGTAGTTGGTCGCCAGCCAGGGCGGGTCGTCGTGCGCGATCCACAGCACGACCGAGGGCCGGTTGTGCAGCATCGTCACCATCTGCGACTGCTGCTCGCGCGCCGCGTTCTCGAAAAAGCGTGACTCGTCCAGCCGCGCGTGATGGACGTAGGTGCCGGTGAGCGGCAGCTCCTGGAGGACGAGCATGCCGGCCGCGTCGGCCTGACGGTAGAACTCGTCGGGCAGGACGTTGGCGACGATGCGCAGCGCGTCGATGTTGGCTTTTTTCGCCGCGGCAAGGTCGGCTTCGAAACGAGCGCCGCTCAGCTCGTCCAGGCGCCACGACGGCGCATAGGCTGCGCCGCGCAGGAACATCGGGCGCCCGTTGACGGCAAAGGACCAGCGTCGTGGTCCGATGTCCCACGTGAGCTCGCGGAACGCGAAGGTATCGTCAACGCGCGAGGATTCCGTCGCATCGACGGTGCGCGCGACGAGCTCAACGCGATAAACCGGCTGCTCGCCCAGCCGCCACGGCTCCCAACGGCGAGCGCCAGGGAAAGCGAGGTGCATCGAGACCGTCTCCTCGATCCCGCCGGCGAGCCGGATCTCTCGCCGCAGGCGCAACGGCTCTCTCCCCGTGCCCGGGACCACGAGCTCGACCTCGCCCTCCATCTGGCGCCCGTCGAGGTTGCGCAGCCGCGCCTCGACCTCCAGGCGCCCGTCGCCCGCCTCGAACCGAGGCTTCAGCCGCAGCCAGTCGATCGTGATCGGTCCGGCGTACTCGAGCTCGACCGGACGCCACAGGCCCAGCGGCACCTCGACCCGATACTGCTGCGGCAAGCTCGAATAGGCCGAGGCGGGGTACGGCTTCAGGTCGCCGTCGTTGAACAGGCCCATAATGTGGCGCTTCTTGTCAGGCTCGGTCTCGACCGGCGACTCGCAGCAGATCACCAGCAGGTTCTCCGGCTTCAGGTACGGCGTCAGGTCGAAGCCGAACGGCGCGAAATAGCCGTAGTGAGAGCCGAGCAGCCTGCCGTTGAGCCACACGTTGGTGGCCAGGAACGCGCCGCCGATGCGGAGCAGGACGCGGCCCGCATGGTCGGGCCTCGGGAACTCAGTGCGATACCAGACGGCCTGGCGGCCTTCATGGGCGGCCAGCTGGCGCGGCACCTCGATCGGCTTCCAGCCGGAGCCCCGGCCGAGGGTGAGCCTCTCCGCTTCGCCCTCGCCCAGCGGCGTCCAGACCGCCTCCCAGCCGGTTAGCTCGCGACGGCGGACGGCACCCTGCGCCACCGGCAAGAATATGCAATCGCTCATTGCGACCTCACGTACGCGCCGTCCGCCGTGGTGCAGAAAAGGACCGGGCGCGAGATCACTGCGGCGAACGATTCCACCTCGTCGTGGTCCACCAGCGCGAGGACGCTGCCGCCAAAACCCGCCCCCATGATCCGCGCGCCGCGACAACCCGATGCCCGGCGAGCCTTCTCGGCCAGCTCATCAATGGCCGGCGTCGAGACCTCGAAATCGTCGCGCAGGCTCTGATGGGATTCGTTGAGCAGGGAGCCCATGCGTTCGAAGTCGCGCTGGTGCAGCGCCGCGACGAAGGCATGGACGCGCGCGATCTCGGAATCGACGTGCCTGCGGCGCCTGAGGTCGCCGGCCTCTGCCTCGCGCCGCCGCTGGTTGTAGGGTGTCGCGGCGAGTGAGCGATGCTCGCCGGAATCGATGACGGCTATCGCGAGCTCATCGGGAAAGGGCACGGCCTCGTAATCGAGTGTTGCGCAATCCAGCAGCAGCGCATGGCCGCGGCGTCCAAGCGCGGAAGCGAACTGGTCCATGACGCCTACCTGCACGCCAGTTGCCTTCTGCTCCGCTCGCCGGCAGGCGAGCGCCGCCAGCTTGCCGTCCATTTCCGGCCGGAGGCCCACGGCCACCGCGACCAGCAGCGCCGCGGAGGAGCTGATGCCCGCCGCCGGCGGGACCTGAGAGTGGACCGTGACGGCCTGGGGAGAGGCGCCCAGCTCCTCGCCTATCGCGTGGACGTAAGCGAGGCCACCGTCGACGTCGCTGCTCACCGACCACTCAGCGGCGGCATGACCCCAGACATGGGTGTAGCGATCGACCGCCGCCGGCAGCACGACGCCACCGAGGTAGTCGACATGCTCGCCGATCAGGTTCACCCGACCCGGAGCCCGCCCGTGCCACGACCGCAAGGTCTCGTTCAGAGGGCGCGCAGCTCGGCGGCCGTGTCCTCGGCGCGCGTATCGAGGATGAATGCCCCAGCTCCAAGCTCGGATCCCGCCAGAAATTTCAGTTTGTCGCGGCTGCGATTGGGCGGATAGAACTCGACGTGAAAGTGATGGTGTCGCGCGCCGCGACCCGGTGGGCGCTGGTGCATGGCCATGACATAAGGCAGCGGCCGATCGAAGAGCCGGTCGTACTTCTGCAGCAGTTCCTTGAGAGTGCGAGCCAACGACTCGTCGTCGTTGGCGTCGAGGTCGTCGAGGCTGCCGCGATGGCGTAATGGAGCGAGATGCACCTCGTAAGGCCAGCGTGCGAAGGCGGGTACGAACGCGATCCAGCGCTCGTCCACCGACACGATCCGTTCGCGACCCCCGCCCTGTTCGCCTTCGATGACGTCGCAGTACAAGCAGCGGCCGGTCTTGCGCATGTGCCGGGCCTCCGCCGCCAGCTCGCGTTGCAGAACGGGCGGCACGAACGGGTACGCGTAGATCTGCCCATGAGGATGGCTGAGCGTGACCCCGATGACCTCGCCTCGGTTTTCGAAGACGTGCACGTATCGGACGTTGGGCAGGCGACCCAGCTCGCGGGTCCGGTCGCGCCAGACCTCGATCAGGTCCGTGATGTGGTCGATGGTCTGGGCGCCCAGAGACGAGTCGTGATCCGGCGTGTAACAGACGACCTCGCAGCGTCCCTGGCCGCCTGTGTACGAGGGAAACCTGTTTTCGAAAACGGCGATGTGGTAATCCGGTTCCGGAATCTCGGTTTCAGGCATGCCCGGCCTCGTCGGGCACAGAGGGCAGTGGTCCGCCGCCGGATGGTAGGTGCGGTCCTGACGCCACGGGGCGACGGTGACCCACTCTTCGAGAAGGGGATTCCAGTGCAGCTCGCTCAAGCTGACTCGTAATAGACGAGGTATCGCCCGTCGGTCTTGATCACAGTGCGCTTTCGCAACCTCCCCACCCTCTGGGGTCCCGGCGCGTTGGCGTGGGCGAGCTCCCGCGGAGCGCCGGGTGAGGAGGCGGCGTCGCCCTTGTTGCTACTCCCCAAGAGCCCGCTTCACCGCTCGGGCGCCCAACGCAACGACAAATCTTGGGTGCATCAGGTCGAGAAGTTTATTCGGTACACTTTCGTGCGAAGTTCACTGCCCGCGGGGCGAAGGAGGTGAGGCGGAACCTTGGATAAACCGAATCGCGGTGCCAACCGCCTCGTTTGCCAGCCGGGAGCTCGGGAGGAATCGAGCCTCTAAGGGCTTCGCGAATCCGGCTCCTGGAGTCGGAGACGGTAGCACTGCGAACGTCCGACACGAAGGCCCCGTTCATCGGGGCCTTCGTCTTTTGTGGGTACGATTGCTCGACGTGAGCGACGACTTTACCGCGCAGGTCAACGAGAAGCCGGAGGGATGGCTCCAGGTCATGGGTGTGAGGTTCACCCATGCGACCAAGGACGAGGTGAGGTGCGAGCTCGTGGTCGGACCAGACCACCTGCAGTCATACGGCATCGTCAACGGCGGCGTGCACTGCGGCCTGATCGAATCCTGCGCGTCGGTCGGCGCCTACTTGTTCGCGCAGCAGCGAGGCCAGCACGTCGTCGGCCTGGAGAACAGCACCAGCTTCATTCGAGCGGTTCGCGCGGGGACGACTCTGCACGTGGTCGCGACGCCGGTGACACGCGGTCGCCAGACCAAGGTGTGGGAGGGCCGTGTCTTCGACGAGCAGGACCGCATCGTCGCCACCGGCCGCGTTCGATTGCTCTGCCTGGAGCCGGAGCAGGCGCTCGCCGGCGAGCGGGTCAAGGGAGTGCTCAGCCCCGACCGCAAATAGGATCGGGTCCCGCTCAGTGACCGGTGACGTAGCTGAAGATGATCTCGTCGATCAGCTGCTCGATCGGGGCGAGGTCGTCGGTGTAGGCCTGTCCGTGATAGGGGGACAGCCTGAGCTTGCCCTCCAGCAGTGCGCTGCGCGCCGCATCGGCCGCCAGCGGTGCCGACACGAGCTCGAGGTTGTGCGTGACGGCATCCACGGTGGTCGGCTCCGTTGACGCGAAGACGATGGTGTTCGCATAGGTGGGATCGTCGACCAGGAGCACCGTCGGGAAGACGGCGGCCATCGTGCTCGCGAGCGCGTCCACGAGCCGGTAGTCGGTCGCGGTGCGTCCGACGTTGACGGCGACCGAGCCTCCAGCGTTCAGATGAGCCTTCACCTGCTGAAAGAACTCCTTGGTCGTCAGATGGAATGGGATGTAAGGCTGGCGGTACGCGTCCAAGACCACGACGTCGTAATGCGCGGCCTGCGTGTCGAGCCAGTACCTGGCATCCGCGACCACTTCGTGGGCCCGCGCGTCACCGAGGTGGAAGTACCGGTGCCCCACGGCAAGGATCTCGGGATCGATCTCAACCCCCGTGATGTCGACCTGGTCCCCATACGCCAGCCGATACTGTCGCGCGGCGGTGCCCGCGGCCAGCCCGAGGAAGGCCACAGACCGAGGCATAGGCGCCGACGCCTGCGCCGGACGGAACGCGTCCGCCAGAAGCAGGTAGTCCCAGTAGCCGTGGGTGAGGTTGCTGCTCGAGTCGTAGATCGAGTGGACGGCCTGGCCCTCGTTGAGGATGAGCTCCGTCTGCGACCCGTCCTGCACCACCTGGATGTAGTTGTAGGCTGATTCCTTCTCGAAGATCAGCCTGCCGACCTCGGGCGGCTTGATCCCGGCGGGAAGGAAGACCCAGGCCAGGATCACTGCGATGCCGAACGACGCGTACAGTCGCCGCCTCGGCCACAGGCCGGCGACGGAGACCACCACCAAGACGAGGCCGAATCCTTCCAGCGTTGGCCGAGTCCCGAACGTGGGGATGAACCAGAACACCGGCAGAAACGTGCCAAGAATGCTCCCGGCGGTCGACAGCGCATAGACGCGGCCGGCGGTGTTGCCGCCGGTTTCGACATCCTTGAGCAGCAGCCGGATGGCGAACGGGCTGACGCAGCCGAGCAGGACAACCGGCGCCGCGAACAGCAGGACGACGGCCAGCAGCGTCCCGCCGACCAGCCCCGCGCTCAGGTCTCTGAAGCCCTGCTGGGAAGCGAGCAGGATCGGATAGCTGACCATCGGGATGAGCCCGATCCACAAGCCGGCCCAGGCGGTCAGCTGATACAGGATCTCGTCGCGGGGGTGGCGGTCGGCGAGCCGGCCGCCGATGATATAACCAGCGGACAGATAGATGAGGATCAGCCCGATCAGCACGCCCCACACGTACAGGCTGGTGCCGAAGTAAGGAGCAAGCAGGCGCGAGGCACCGAACTCGACCCCCAGCGACGCCATGCCGGAGATGAAAACGAGCGGCAGGAGAAGCCGCAACGACCTGGCCGGAGCTGCCGATCCCGTCAGCTGGGTTGCTCTGCCGCCCACTTGCGGGTCCGCTCGTCGGCCGGGACGGGCAGCTGGACGCGCACCTCCGCATACAGGTCGCCCGGCGTACCGCCTTTCGCGTCGGGCAGGCCAAGCCCGCGCAGCCGGATCTTCGTCCCGTTCTGAGTCTCGGCGGGGACCTTGAACTGCACCTGACCGCCCTTGAGCGTCGGCGCGGCCACCTCGCCCCCTTGAAAAGCGACGCGCAGCGGCACCGGGACGACCACGCGGACGTCCTTGCCCTCGCGGGTGAAGATCGGGTCGGTTGCGACCTGGACTCGCGCCCTGAGGCCCGGCACGCGCAGCACAGTGCCTTCTTTGACGCCCGCCGGAACATTCACCTCGACGCGCCGTCCACCCGGAAGCTCGACGGTTCGCTTGGCGCCGCGGTACACCTCGGCCAGGCTGACCGTGACCGGTGCCTCCACCTCAGCGGGCTGCGCTCGGGTTCGCCCGCGCGAGCCTCCGAAGATCGAGCCGAAGATGTCGCCGAAGCCTTCGCCGGCGCCGAACATCTCTTCCATCTCTTCGGGCGACACGGTCCGGTACTGGACGCCAGGTCCTCCGGCCGCACGGTAGCCGCCCGGATGCACGCCCGGTTGCGCACCGGCGGCCGGCGCCGCCGACCAGTCGGGGCCGAACTGGTCGTACAGGCGCCGCTTCTTGGCATCGGACAGCACGTCGTGTGCCTCGGAGACCTCTTTGAAGCGGGCCTCGGCCTGCTTGTCGCCCGCGTTTAGGTCGGGGTGATATTTGCGCGCCAGCTTGCGGAAGGCGGACGAAATCTCCTTCTGCGTTGCAGAACGCTGCACGCCGAGCACCTCGTAGAAGTCCTTCGTTTTCGCCATCGCTATCTAGTTACCCGTTTCAGATGCTCGACGAATCCCGGGCGCAGCTCGTAGCCGAGAGTCTTGTTGATGTGAAGCATCGGCGCGTTCTCCGAATCGTTGTCGGTGTGGACCACCCGCACGCCGAGCTCGGCGGCCTGCGCCAGCGACTGCAGCTTGACCGCCCTGGCGATCCCGCGACCGCGGTAATCGGGATCGCTGCATGTGTAAGCCGTGAAAACCGAGCCCCGGACGGGCGGAAACCTCAAAAACGACATCGCGACCGCGCGTTCGGCGTGGAGGGCGATCCAGATTCGATCGGCACGCCGGTCAGGGGCGGAGACCCGCCGCTTGAAGTCCTCCAGCGGCTCCTCGATGAGTGGCGCGGTGTGAGGCGCGTCGGGTTCGGTCCGCCGGTCGAGCTCGTGGAGCTTCGCGATCGCCTCAGGGTCCTTCCATTGGGCCAGCGTCACCAGCTCGATCGAAGCGGCGCGCATCTGGCCGCGCGCCTTGTGCGCCTCCTCGATGAGACGTGGACCGTGGGCGGCCAGGTCCAGCCTCCACAGCCTTTCGACGCGCTCGCGGCGGTAACCCAGTGCGGCGAGCGCGGCCAGCATCTCCGGCTCGCCCTCGCCGCTGTAAGCGAGCAGAATACCGGCCCCCTCGGCCACAGCCTTCTCTTCGAGCCAGCTCCACATTGCTTGGAGGAGGTCGAGGTCGAGCACGCGGCGGTCCAGCCATACCTCCACCTCGCAGTGACGGTCCGGCAGCTTCGCCCAGGGACCGTGGACCCAGGCCAGAAAGCCGATCGGATCGCCACCCTGCTCGGCCATGAAGCGACCGATCTCTTGGCCCTGGCGGGGCCGCTCCCAGCGGTATCGCATCACCACCGGGTCCTGCGGCAGCTCGGGGAATGAGGCGGTCATGATGTCCGCCGCCACGTCCACGTCATCCAGGGTCGCCTCACGGTAGACGATCGATGCCATACGACCAGACTGTAACGGGCCGCTAAAGAGCGATCACTCTCGGAACCACGCCGCCGGTTCCGAAGTCGAGGATGCCGATCGAGGGTCGCGGGAAGCTGCGCAGATGGCGTGCCACCTGCAGCCAGCACCACTCAAACCAGCCGGGCGCCTTTTGAGATGTGCCCTGCGTGCGCCCGGCGGCGAGGCGCCGTCGGGCAGTCGTCGGGTTCCACTGGTGGACGCCGCCAGGGTTGAATACCAGCACCCCGTCGAGCATGTCCACGCGGGCGCGGTGGGTGTGGCCGTAGACGATCACGTCGGCGTCTGGAAAGCGGCGCCGGAGGGCTCGAGGCAGACCGGCGTGCGGGTGAAAGTAGCCGAGGGTCACGGTCCAGAGCAGCGTTTGCGGCTCCTCCAGCCAGCGGCTTCGATCACCGTGTGTCACCACGATCTTCTTGCCTTCGACAATAAATTCGCGGGTCGGTGGAAGATTGACAAGCTCGGCATCGTGATCGCCGCGGACGGCTTCGACCGGCGCGATGAGCCCAAGCTCGGCCAGCGTGGCTTCACCGTTGATGTCACCCGCGTGGAGGATCAGCTCGACTCCGGCGAGAGCTCCGGCCAGCCGCGCCGGGAGGTGTTCGGCGTACTCCGGACAGTGGGTGTCGGCCACGACGCCGATGCGCATCACCTCTCCATGCCGTCGGGATCCCCGCGCCGGGGCTGGGGGGAGGCTGCACGACTGGCTGTGGCGTGCCGGGTCCCCAAAGTCAGCAGCACGATCAGAGGAGCCAGGCTCAGCACTGCCGCGATCCCGTAGATGAACGGCTGGCCTGCCGCAAAGACGACGCCTCCGATGACAGGTCCAACGACGCCGCCGAGATAAAAGGGAAACAGGATCTGGCCGAGGACCGCGCCGCGGCGCTCGGGGCTGACCGACGCCGCCATGACGGCCATGCTCGCCGTGAGGATGGCCGCGGCACAGACTCCATTGGCGAACAGGGCGGCGGCAAACACGTACAGGGAATGGCTGAATCCGGCTGTGGTCAATGCAACCGCGGATCCGATCGACGTGGCGTTGAGGATGGCGACGTGGCCGAACCGTTGCATCGCGATTCCCCACAACGGCGATGCGACTGCCTGGCCGAGCCCGACGACCGACAGGACCGCGCCCACCGCCGTTACGGTGTCGCCCGGGGCGAGCCTGGCGATGTAGATCGGTGCGTAAGGCAGCATCGTCCACAGCCCGACCTGCGTGATCGCGGTCGCCACGAACAGCCGCCAGACCAGCGGATGCCGGCGGATCTCGTCGAACGCCCCACGCAGAAGGCTGAGGACTCGAAGGTCGTCCGGCCTGGCGTGCTCACCCTCCTTCATGACGACGACGAGGAGAACCGCCATCACCGCGGAGAGAGCCGCGTCGAAGAGCAACATCCCGCGGATGTCGACGAGGTGGACCAGCACCGCGCCCAGGATGGGGCCCAGGGTCCGGCCGGCCGGCGACCCGGCGCTCACGATGCCGACGGCGAGCGCGAGGCGCTGCTTGCGGGTCGTCGACGCCTGCACAGCCAGCATCACCCCTGTGTTGCCGAGGATGAGGCCGTTGAGCGAGCGGAAGGCGAGGGCCATCAGAGGAGTGGTCGAGAGTGCCCAGCCGGCGAAGATGACGGCCTCGATGGCCGCGCTCCGGACGATGACCGCTTTGCGGCTGTACCGGTCGGCCAGGACGCCCCAGAACGGGGCGAGCGGCAGGGCAATGATCCAGCCCAGGCTCGAGATCGCCGCGATCCAGCTCGGGATCTGGGACGCCGGGACGTGAAGCTCGCGCAGGTACAGGGGCGTATATGCCGAAAGCTGCGTCCAGGACATGCTCTCGACGGCGGTGGTGGCGGCAAACAGGACCGCGACCACCGCCCAGCCCGAAACGGACGATGCTCTGGCCCTGGACTGCACGCTCGGTACAGCTTATCTGTAGCTGGAAGCTGCTTGTTTTACTCTCAATCTTGACAAATTGGCAAGTCATAGTGTCTAATTTGCGCGATGAAAGACCTTCGACGCGAAATCCTCACCCAGGTTGCCGCCGGCACCCTTTCCGCGCAGGAGGGTGCCGCCCGCCTCGAAACCCTGGAGGCGAGCCCGCCTCCGCCGATGGGGACCGCGACCACCCCGCCGCCCACGCCATCCGCCGGTGGCTCAGGGACCAGGCTGGTCAAGGTGGTCTCCCAGTTCGGGAGCGCCGACATCGTGGGAGATCACAGCGTTGCTTTCGCCGTCGCCGACGGTCCGCACCGCGCGCGGCAGGATGGCGACACGATGGTGATCGAGCATGCCCCCCTCGACGACGAAGACAACTTCTCATTCGGACGCGGCGACCGCAGGGTCAACCTCAACGGTTTGGATTGGCAGCGGCGCAGGCTGACCGTGCGGATGAACCCAGACCTCGCTCTCCTGGCCGATGTCCAGGCCGGCAACATGCGAGTTGACGGAATCCATGGTCCGATCACGAGCGAGGTGCAGGCCGGCAACCTCAAGGTCATCGACTTCCGGGACGCGATCAACCTCGTCGTCCAGGCCGGCAACGTCTCGGCGTCCGGCCGCCTCAACCGCGGTGCCAGCAAGGTGCGCTGCGAGATGGGTTCCGTGAAGCTCAACCTTGAAGAGGGTTCAAGCGTGCGCATCAGCACCCGCACGACGATCGGCAAAGTCGCTATCGACGGCCCCGGCGCGGAGCGCACCCATTCGTCTGGTCGGGATGTCGTCGTCGGATCCGGCGAGGCGACCCTTGACGTCGAGTGCACGATGGGCAATGTCAAGGTGACGTTGGATTGACGGCTCGGAACACGGGCCGGCGGCCGCCGCTCAACTGTCCTGTCTGCAGCTCCAGGCTCGCCCTCACCAGGCTGAGCTGCCCCTCGTGCGACACCGAGCTGTCGGGCGGTTTCACCTCGTGCGAGTTCTGCGTGCTCTCGGACGAAGATCGTGAGGTCCTCCGCGTGTTCCTCGCGTCGCGGGGCAACATGAAAGACCTCGAACGCCACCTCGGGGTCAGCTATCCGACGGCGCGCTCCCGCTTTGACGCGCTGCTGGTGAAGATCGGGATCGACCGCACTCCAGCCGCTCCCTCCCCCTCGCGCATCGAGCTCATGGAGCAGGTGGCGCGCGGAGAGATCGACATCGACGAGGCGCTGGACCGCCTTGAGACCAACCAGGAGGTTTCACGATGACCCCGATGGAACGAGCCGACTACTTTCCCGAAGAGTTCGCCCGCCACCTGGCCGAACAGCAAGCCCGGATGCGAGAGGCTCGAGCCTTCGTCTATCAGGCACATTCGCGCAGCGGCCAGCTGGCGAGGTTTCTCCAGTCGCTGGCCGACCGCATCGATCCAACCGGCGAAGCGCGCCGGGGCGTGCGTTAGGCGCGGTCTAGCGGATCCCCGCGGCCGCGAGCCCGGCCGCGTGGGCGGCCGAGGCGTCAGCCCCGGCGTCCAGCGCCAGGACCGCGGCGGCCGCAAAAGCGTGAGCTCTGTGCTGGTCCATGTTCAGGTAGATGTTGCCAAGAGAAAACCAAGCGCAGTAGGTCTGGCGCGCGGCGGACACCGCCGCCGGCGGCCGGCTCATCGCCGCGGTCGCCCACTGCACGGCAGTCCCCACATCCTTGCCGCCCGCCAGCGCCTGGAAGGCGCCCTGCGCCGCGGCATGGCACGCGCTCGCGGGAGCGCCTCCGCGCTTGGCCCACGCAAACCACTCGGCATAGGAGCGGTCCTCCGGGGACGGCACGGCCTTGGCGGGCTCGGCTTTCTGCAGCTGCTGGACCACCTCCCACGTCGACTTCGGTGACCCGGGCGCACCAGGCACCTGGGCCGGACGCTGTGACGCCGATGGCGCAGGCGGGGCCGGTGGACGGGCGGGCGCCTGCGGGGCGGGAGCAGCTGGCGAGGCCTGCGCAGGCTCCGGCTGGCGAGGCGCCTGTGGCTCAGGCGCCGGGACGCGCGGCTGGGCCGCGGGTATGGGCGGCTGGGCGGCCGGAGCCGCGGAATCGCCGATGTGGATTCGCGGAGCCCACGACGGGATCTCCACGGGCGAACCCCAGTCCACGTCGCCGTCCGGCGCGGGAGCGGCCGTAGCCGGCGGGGCGGGCGCCCACGCGGGTCGTGAGGCAACGGGTTGCGCTGGAGCCACCGGCTCGGCCGGTGGCGCGGGAGGCTGCACCGGTGGCGTCGAAGCGGCGGTCGGTGGAGCGCTGGAGACGGGCGGCGGCGACTCGACCTTGGGCGTCGCCACCGGGCCGGCAGGGAGCGGAGCTGTGATCGGGGCTGGGGGCGGCGTGGCGGGTTGCGAAGCGGTCGCGGCCGGGATCGGCCCAGGCGGGACCGTGGCGGGCGGGACCGTGGCGGGCGGGACCGTGGCGGGTGGGACCGTGGCGGGTAGCGCAGCAGCAGCGGCTGCCTGCGGTGGCGCAGTGACAGGTTTGGATGTCGTGGAGGAGGACAGGATGGCCGCCGGCTGCGGCTGGATTGAGCCCGCCGCCGGCGAGGCCGTGGCCGGAGAAGCGTCGAACGAGTCGGGCCAGCTCGGGATCACCGCCTCAGGAATGTCGGAAGGGGTCCCGTGTTGCGTGATCTTCGCCGACGGCGGCCAGGCGGGCATGGCGTGCTCGGTCGGAGGCTCGGGCGGCCAGATGTCGGTCTCCGCGGGCGGTGCAGTGTCATTCTCCTCGGCCGGCGGCCACGTCTTGTTGGCCGAGTCGCCGGCCACCGCCTTGGGCGTCTCGGTCAAGGCCGCCGTCGTGGCAGGGACAGCGCCGGCTTTGGCTTCGTCCGCGGCGGTGGGCACCGTCTGGGCCCAGACCGGCGCAGGCTTCTGCATGGGCACCGCAGTGCTCGGCCCGGTGGTGGGCGCGGCTTTGCCTGCCGCCTCGGGATCCGCGCCGGCATCGCCTTGCGTCCAGGCGGGATCGCCCTTCTGCATCGGCTTGGCGGGCAAGGCTTCGCCCTCCCCGGCCGTGCTCATGGCATCGGCGCCATCGGCGGGTGGCACGACCGGAACCGTGCGGGCCCAAACCGGAACGGTCTCGCTCGTCGAAACCGCCGGGACCGGTTCGTCGTCGGAGGGCCTGGTCTCC
Source organism: Candidatus Dormibacteraceae bacterium (assembly GCA_050734615.1). Taxonomy (GTDB): domain Bacteria; phylum Chloroflexota; class Dormibacteria; order Dormibacterales; family Dormibacteraceae; genus DASXBJ01. The sequence continues at coordinate 13,637 of JBOHUP010000110.1, forward strand.
GGGGGCGATGATTTTTGCGGGATTTCGGGGGGTTGCGAATCCAAAACGAGGTCAGTCTAGCTTTGCGCTCGGCCCTTGTATCCGGTTCAGGCGAATACGTGAGTCAAGGCGTCGGCGGCGATGGGGTCGGGCTCCGCCTCCGCCCAGTCGGCCGCCTCGGAGGCCTCGTTGTCACAACC
>JBOHUP010000111.1:0-2934 GCA_050734615.1 Candidatus Dormibacteraceae bacterium
GTTCATCCTCATCTCCACCGACAAGGCCGTGGCCCGGCACTCGGTGATGGGCTGCACGAAGCGCCTTTGCGAGCAGATCGTGCTCGCTTATGCGGGCCCGATGAGGTGCTGGGCGGTCCGGTTCGGCAACGTCGTCGGGAGCCGGGGCAGCGTCGTCCCGCTGTTCGAGCGCCAGATCGAGCAGGGCGGTCCGGTGACCATCACGCACCCTGACGTTTCGCGCTACATGATGACCATCCGCGAGGCCGCCTCCCTGGTGCTCATCACGCTGTCGATGAGCCGGCCCGGACACCTTTACATGCTCGACATGGGCGAGCCGATCAAGATCCTGGAGCTGGCCCACGACCTCATCCGCGCCCGAGGCCTCCGCCCCGACGTCGACATCAAGATCGTGGTCACCGGCCTGCGGCCTGGCGAGCGCCTGACCGAGGACCTGCTCGCGCCCGACGAGGGATGGCGGCCGACCGCGCACCCCTCGATCCGCGAGGTGGTGTCGCCTTCTTCGATCAAGGAGGAGGACCTGGCGTGGACGGTGGAGCGGCTGGAGACCCTGGCGCGGGAAGGCCGTCCCGACGACCTGGTGCGGGCCCTGAAGCTGGCGGCGGCGGAGGGGACGGGCGAGCCCGTAGAAGAGCCGCAGATGCCGAACCGGACCGAAGAGCGGGCCAAGGGAACCGAGAAAAACTAATCCCTACCTGGCTCTGGGCCACTGCGGCCGCTTGCCTGCTGATTACTTCTTGCGGGCCACCGTGACCACTGACATTCCGAATGGCGGTTTGATCACCTTTTCGACCGCTCGCATCGGGGGCACCAGCAGTTCCATCAGCTTGTAGTCCGATTGGGTCTGGTGGTCTCGCTTCATCACCTTGTACTGCCACCACCATCCGGGCGCGCCGATTGCGTTGAAGTAATACAGACGCTCGACTGCCAGGCCCGCGCCCTCGATGACCTTGCGCAGGCTTGACTTGGTATAGCGGCGGAAGTGCGCCTCGACCTTGTCATAAGGGCCGTAGAGCGAGGGGTGCGCGGGGACCAGGAGCGCGACCACCCCGCCCGGGACCAGGAGGTCCGCCATCGTCGCCACCGCAGCCCCGTCGTCTTCGATGTGCTCCAAGACGTTGATGCACACGATCGAATCGAGAGACTTGCCTCTCAGCTCCCGGCGCGTGGCGTCGGGGAGCGCGCTGATGTCCAGCGTGGCGAACTCGTGGTTGGGGCGGCCGGCGAAGCGCTTGCGGGTGAACTCGACCATCGGCGGCTCGATGTCGACCGCGATCACGAGGTCGCGGTCTCCGAGCTGGGCGACGATCGCACCGACACCAACGCCCACCTCCATGACGCGCCGGCCCAGGAACGGCATGAACTGCTCGAGCTGCCAGCGGAGGTACGGCGCGTTGACCTCGTCATAGAGGACGTAGCGCTGCAGCCTGGCTTCGACGTCAGAGTCCGTCTCGGCCGCCCCCGACATCAGGGATTTTCCGGCTTGACTTCGTGCGCGTGGATCCGCTCGCTGCGGCCCATGCCCATGATGCTCAGGAAGAAGCTGGCGAAGACCGTCTCGGTGCCGAGGGCAACGAGCACGACCGCCGGAATGAGCTGCCGCATCGTCACGTAGGGGTCGAGACGGCCGAGCCCGGCGGAATGCCAGCTCCAGAACGCGAGCACGATTCCGGCCAGGCCGATGAGGGTCGCGATGGCGCCGGCGATGACCCCGGTCTCGAGGTTGACGTAGGGATAGAGCCGGACATAAGCGGCGCTCTCGGGCAGGAGGCCGGCGCGCGTGGCGAAGAACCGGGTCGAGACCGCGAACACGATGAGCTGGTACCCGACGATCATCAGGAACGACAGCACGAGCATGGTGTGGATGGAAAGGGCGATCGCGCCGACGTGGAGGTCGCCGCCGACCAGGAGCAGGCTGCCCAGCAGGCCGATCACGAACAGCACCACGCCGGGCAGCATGAAGAGCCACCCGGGCGTGTAGACGAGCATGAAACGCAGATTTCGCCAGCCGTCTCGCCACGGCCGCATGTGGGGCGGCCGCGACCGCCCATCGGGTCGCAGGATGGTCGGCACCTCGGCGATCTTCAGCCGCATGATCAGCGCTTTGATCGGCATCTCGGTGGCGAACTCCATGCCGGTCGTCTGCAGGTTCATCTTGGCGAAGGCCGCCTTGGTGAAGGCGCGGAGACCGCAGTTCACGTCGCCCACGCCTTTGTGAAAGAACAGGCGCACCAGCGCCGTGAGCAGAGGATTGCCGAAGTGCTGGTTCAGGGGCGGCATCGCGCCGGCCTGGATGCCACCCTGGAATCGGTTGCCCATGACGAGCTCGTTGCCTTCGCGAAGCTTGGCGATGAACTTGCCGATCGCGGAGAACTCGTAGCTGCCGTCCGCGTCGCCCATGACGATGAAATTGCCACGCGCCGCCGCGATGCCTCCGCGCAGCGCGCTGCCGTAGCCCTTTTCGACCACCGCGACGACGCGAGCGCCCAGGCGCTCAGCGATCTCCTGCGAGCCGTCCTTGCTCCCGTTGTCGGCGATGACGATCTCGGCCGACAGCCGGTTCTGCGCGATCGCGCCCTGCACCTCCCGGATCACGACCTCCAGCGTCTCGGCTTCGTTGAGGCACGGGATGACGATCGAGACTTCGGGAGAGTGGCGGTCAGCCACGGCGACCTTGGGCTTGGAGTCGTGGGTCTGGGTGGTCAATCGCTTGGACTTGAATAGAGGCTATCACCTAAGGCGGCCATCCGAAATCCCGCGGCCGGGGCCTGGAAGCTACTGTGAGCACGGATGTCGGAATCGCCGGGCAGGCTGAGCGGCTGGTGGACGGCGATCCGCCCGCACCGTCTGCCTCTCGCGCTCGTCCTGCTCGCCGCGGCGGTCGTGCTCGACCTGTACTTCGCGAATTCCCCCCACGCGGTGATCGAGTTCGAC
>JBOHUP010000112.1:0-1648 GCA_050734615.1 Candidatus Dormibacteraceae bacterium
GATACGCACCGTGGAGCAAGATGATCCGCGCGTGCCGAAGTCGGGCATCGCGAAACACGCCGGCGAGCAGGCCGGGTCTGGCCACGTTGATGTCGAGGTCCTGGTCGCCCATCCCGGCGTGAATCTGGAACGGCATCTTCAATTCGATGCTGAGCTCCAGGGCGCTCCATAACCAGTGATCGCGCAGCGCCTTCGCACGGCGCGCATACTCCCGCGGGACATGGACCCTGCGCATCAAGCCGTGGGCGTCGGGGGCCCGCTTCAGCGAGTCAAAAGCACGTATCGCCTCAGTGCGATCCGTCGGCTCCACAGCAAGTCCGGTGCGATACGCGATGATCGATTTCAGCGCGACGTGCCGGCCGGACGCCGCCTCGCGATTCAAGCCGTCGAGAAATGCTCGATCGAAACTGTCCAGGTCACCGTTTTCGTCCCATAGCGCGCTGACCAGGTTCTCGATCCGGTACACGCCTCGGACTGGAATGCCACAAAGCCTCTCGAAATCATCGAGCGAGATGGAGCCGAGTCCCACATCGATGAGTGACCGCTCGAGGTTGATGTCCGCATACAGGCGCTTTACGTACCCTGCGAAGTCGGCACATTCCCGATCGCGGGTGGCGAGCACAGCCGCGGCAGTAGCTTCGCAGCCGAGGATGGCCGCGAGGGCATGGACCGCGTGGTGGTAGCCCAGCGTGGAGGTCAGTTGGCGGGCGAGGTGCTCTCTCTCGCCGATACTAAGTTGGTGATCGACGGTCTCGAGGAAGCCTGGGTCGTTCCCGCCGAGGCTTACCGTCTCGAGCGGGTTGAAGCCCGGTCTCCCGGCCTCTGGGCCGAACACGTGGACGTGGTCGTCAATTACGGACAGAGCCCGCAGGTCGAGGGCGGTCAATCCGCCAGGCCCAGGCGATCTATCGCCAGCAAGGCGAGGATCTTTGCGCCTTCGATTACGCTGTCAACCTCCACGAACTCGTGCACGTCGTGAGAAAGCGCACCGGCGGGACCGAGTTCCACGATGGTCGGGATCCGAGCTTGGTGGATCATGAACGTTGCGTCGGTCGCTCCAGGCGCCGTTTCGAGGTCTGGTTCGAAACCGAGCACCTGGGCCGCACGCCTGCGTACCTGCTCGACCATCGGAATTTCCGCCGCCCTATCGAAAGATGGCGCCATCGCTACGGGTGGGCCCCAAACAAGTTCGCGCATCTCATACTCCCATCCAGCGCGGGGCACACGGCTCTCCACGCAGTCGCGCACCGCCGCGACGACCCGGTCTTTCGTCTGTTCAGCGTCGGCCGGATAGTTGTGGCCCTGCGGAAAGCGGATGTCAATGGTCGCCTCACACCAGTCGGGAACGGTATTGACCCCGGCCCGATCGACGAGCGGTTGGCCTTCCCTCAGTACCGCCTTGACTCCGCCCCCGACGATCGTGCTGCCGATCGCAAAACTGATCGGACCTAGGAGGGATGTCTCGAGGACGCTTGCGAGACGCGACGCGATCTCGTCGCGGCCGTCAGAAAGCGCGACGATAATTCGAGCCATCGCCTCGACTGCGTTGACGCCTAGCTCGGGGGTCGCAGCGTGCGCCGCCCGACCTCGAGTCGTGATCGCCAGCTGGACCGCCCCGCGATGCCCGACCACAGGCACCCATCCGTAC
>JBOHUP010000113.1:0-16133 GCA_050734615.1 Candidatus Dormibacteraceae bacterium
GCTCTACCGGAACTCGGGGCTCGGCCTCGGACGGACTGGTGTCCTCTGTCTCCATGGCGAATATCTGCAAACTGCCCGACTTGGTTCGGGGCTTGGCCTTCAGAGGCAAACGGATATGGCCGGCCACCGCGGTAGCTGGGAGACGTGGACTGGGCCGGGATGTGAACTCGGGAGAGAGCCCTTGGGTGCCCGCATGTTCCATTTTCGCGACCCCACGGCCCAGGCCTGTCAAAACCAGTTCCCGGGTCAAGACACTCACTGTCGTAAAGAAGAGCCCGCGTGCGTGTTTCGCTACTGACGTCCATCGGCGTCCGTGGCTGTGGCTGTCATCTTGGCTGTCACAACGTCCGACTTTGGCGGGGATGGATGGGAATCGAACCCACCCAGGACGCCTCAACAGCGCCCCGCAAACGGTTTTGAAGACCGCGGGGGGCACCAGCCCCCGATCATCCCCAACCGGTGAACCTCACCTATTGTGGCCTCGGCTCCCGCGCTGCGGCTTAGAGAGCTAGCCGGCGGCCTCATAGCGGCTTTGAGCCACGCGATGCGGCTCCATGTGTAAATGCCGTAGCGCTTCTTGAGCATCACCACGACGTCAGTGTGTTTCGTCAACCCGCGGTCGGCGACGAACCCGGCCAGCTCGTGTATCGAGTGCCGTATGTCGATCCGGCGGCTAGATTAGCGCTTCGAGCTTTGCCTTCAAGTCGTCCTTCATGTTCGGGCGGTAACCGACAGTCCGCTCGGCCGCCTTGCCGTTCTTGAAGATGATGACGGTCGGAATTGACATGATCCCCATGCGCATCGGCGTCGCCGGATTTGCGTCGATGTCCATCTTCACGACCTTGACCTTCTCGCCCAGTTCGCCCTTGAGCTGCTCGACGATGGGCGCGATCATTCGGCACGGGCCGCACCACGTCGCCCAGAAATCGACCAGTACCGGTACATCCGACTTGAGTACCGCATTCTCGAATTCGCCATCGGTGACCGCCTGTATGTCTGACATTTAAGAAACCTTCTCCGTTTTGGAATCCGATTTGCCTTCTGAATTGCCCTCGGCTTTGCTTCCCGACTTCGGTTCGGCTTTCGACTCCGACTTGGTGGCCGTCTCGGTGTGGGAGCCGTCCTCAGACTTGGGCGCGGCTCCATTGGTGGACTCGGTCTTGCCGGAATTCTTGTAGTCGGTGGTGTAATAGCCGCTGCCGGTGAAGATCACGCCTGCCGGGTAGACCATCTTCGACAGCTTGCCCTGGCATTTGGGGCAGAACCTCAGAGGCTCGTCGGAGATCCGTTGCTGAATCTCGAATTCGTGGCCGCAGTCGCCACAGCGATAACCGTAAGTGGGCATCTTGCTTGGATTCCTAACTATAGAGTCCGATCTCGATCCAGCCGGTGGAACACCATCCCCGACGGCGGCTTGGGATGGAAATAGGTGCTCTTCTGGGGCAAAGTCTTCCCTTCCTGGGCGAGCTTCAAAACCTGGCGCAGGTCTGGGGGGCCGAGGAAGAACGCGGCCGCGCCTACCTCCTCGTCCACCCAGCGCACCGCCTCCGAGGCGTCGCGGGTGTAGGCCAGCAGCTCTTCCGGGTTCCGTTTGCCGAGAATGTTGTCAATCACCTGGCGATGTAACTCCAACACCGGCACCTCCCCTTCCAACGGAATCACCTGGAACCGCTTGTCCCGGTAGGCGCCGGCGGCGACGCGACCCGGGAGGGCCGCCAGGGTCTCCTCCAGCGAGCCTGCCGGCTCGCCGCCGGTGACGGCGACGCCGGCTTTCAACACCCGATGCGTCGGCACGACTTCGAGCCCCGGATCGTCCAGATCGGTCAGCAGAGCCAGCGTGAACCGCGACGCGGCGTCTGCCGGGCCGCCCACCTCCTGGGCATACGCCAGCGAAGTCTCGTACCGATGGTGGCCGTCGGCGATCAGCACGGGGAGCTTCGCGAAGTCGGCATGGACAGCCGCGTGGAGGATAGGGTCGGAGATCACCCAGAGGCGATGGTGCGTGCCTTCCGGTCCAACGAGCGATACGGCGGGCGAGCGGGCCGCCACCACTTCGATGACCGCCGCCAGCCCTGAGCCTCGTCCTTCATATATGAACCAGAGCGGCTCAAGGCTGGCGTTCGTTGCGCGGAGCAAGGCCAGCCGGTCCTCTTTGGGCCCCCGGTGTGTGCGCTCGTGGGGAAGGACCACGCGGTCTTCATAGGGCTGCAGCCGCAGGGCAGCGATGAGATCGCGGCGGCGCCGACCGCCGAACTCCACCTCGTGGACGTACATCGAAGGCGGATCCGCCTGGAGAATCCCCACGGCCATCCATTGATCGAAGGTCAGATGCGCCGCGAGATAGTCAGAGCCGGGACGGGTCAGCCGGACCACGTTGTACGGCGAGAGGCCCCGGTACCGGGGCAGATCTGACTCTGGGATGACGTCGTACGGCGGCGCCACCAGCGTGGTCGGGTCGCCGGCTCGCGCCAGGTGATAACGAATCCCGGGCAGGGCGCGGACGTCAGCTATCGGATTGCCCAGCCCCGATCACGCCCAGCTCGACGTAGCGCAGGTCTGACATGCCCGCCACCTGACGAAGGCGCTCCAACACTTCGTCGGGCACCCGTTCATCCACCGCAAGGATCATCATCGCGTTGCGGCGCGGCGCATCGCGCCCGAGCTGCATGCTCGCGATGTTGACATCAAATTTGCCGAGGATGGTGCCGAACTGTCCCACCACGCCAGGACGGTCCTCGTGCCGGCTCACCAGGAATCGGCCGTCGGGTACGAGGTCGACGCGGAACGAATCGATGCGCACCGCTCGCGGCTCGCCCATCAGCACGGTCCCCGTGATTTCGTGCCCGTGCATGCGCACCGTGACAAGGCTGGCATAGCTGCCGTGAGCCCGGCTCCTTCGCTCGACCAGTTTCACTCCGCGGTTGGCCGCGATAAGGCGAGCGTTAACGGGGTTGATCCGGTCCTCCGTGAACGGTTGCAGCACGCCCTTGATCGCGGACGCGACCAGCAGGTTCACGTCGTGCTCGGCCAGCTCGCCTTCGCAATCGAGCTCGATGGCGCTGACCCGGCCGCCGAAGAGCTGGACATGAAGGGTGGCGAGGCGCTCGGTCAGATCGGCGAAAGGCCGCAGGTACGCAAGCTCCTCGGGCGGTAGCGCTGGGGCGTTGACCGCGAACCTCGGCAGGTCGCCCGCGAGCACCGCGGCCACCTCCTCCGCCACGTCAAATGCGACCGAGGCCTGAGCCTCCACCGTCGATGCGGCGATATGCGGTGTGGCGACGAAGCTTGGCAGCGTGAGCAGCGGGTTTCGCCGGGCGGCTCGCTCTCGAACACGTCCGCGGCCGCGGCCGCGAGGCGACCCGACTGCAGCGCGTCCCAAAGCGCGGCTTCGTTGACGATGCCGCCGCGAGCCGTGTTGACGAGTCGCGCGGCCGGCTTCATCTGAGCGAGCTCCGCGGCGCCCAGCAGGTCGCGGTTGGCATCGACGAGTGGGACGTGCACCGTGACGAAGTCGGACCTCTCGAGCAGCTCCTTCAACGGGACCAGCTGCACGTTGAACAGCTCCGCCCGTTCGACCGACACGACAGGGTCGAATGCGATGACGTCCATCTCCAGGCCATGCGCGCGTTTGGCCACTTCCGAGCCGACGTTGCCGAGGCCGATCACGCCCAGCGTCTTGCCCCGGATCTCGGTGCCGACGAATTTCGAGCGCGTCCATTCGCCGCGCTTGACCGAAGCGTCCGCCTGCGGGATCCAGCGCGCGAGCGCGAAGAGCAGCGCGATCGTGTGCTCGGCCGCCGCCACGATGTTGCCCCGAGGCGCGTTGACCACCAGGATGCCCTTGCGCGTGGCCGCCGGGACGTCGATGTTGTCCACGCCCACCCCGGCTCGCCCGACGACGCGCAGCTTTCGCCCGGCCTCGAGAATCGCCGCAGTCACCCTGGTCTCGCTGCGCACGACGAGGGCATCGAATTCGGGGATCCGCTGGATGAGCTCCGCCTCGGCCAGCTTGCTGACGACGGTGACATCGCCCGCACGGCGCAACCGCGCCAGGCCGTCCTCAGCCAGCGGGTCGGCGACCAGGATCCGAGGCACTGCCGGCGGGGCTAGCGTGCCGCGGCGGCGACGCCCTGTACTGAGGCGGTGACCGCCGCCACGCCACGGCCGTCCGCCGGCGCGATGTCGAGCTCCTCCAGCGCGCGCTCCATCGCCCAGATGACCTGGACGACGTCGCCCTCAGCGACCGCGCCAAGGTGCCCGACCCGGACCATCTTTCCGGTCATCTTGCCCTGGCCGCCCGCGATCACAACGCCGAACTTCGTGTCGAGCAGCTTGCGCAGCGCGGCCACGTCGAGTCCTGCCGGCGGCACCGCCGACGTCACGGTGTTCGAGCGAAAGCCTTCCTGCGCGTAGAGCTGGAAGCCCAGCGCCGCGAGCCCCGCCTGCGTCGCGCGCGCGAGGCGCTCATGTCTCTTGTAGACGTTGTCGAGGCCCTCTTCCTCGAGCATGTGGAGACCTTCCTGGAGGGCGAACGCGACCGAGACGGCGGGCGTGAAGGGAGTCATGCCTTTCTCAGCCCACGTCTTGGCCTCCTTCCAATCGAAATAGAAGCGAGGAGAGCGTGCTTTAGCCTGCTGCGCCCAGGCGCGCTCGCTCACGCTGACCAGCGCGAAGCCCGGAGGCGCCATCCAGCCCTTCTGCGACCCGCTCACGGCCACGTCGATACCCCACGCATCGGTCTCGATCGCGATCGAGCTGATCGAGCTGACGCCATCGACGACCACGATCCGATCGGCGTCGCGAGCGACCCGCGCCAGCTGGCGGAGCGGGTTGGTCAGCCCGGTTGACGTCTCATTGTGCGTGAGCAGCACGACCTTCGACCTCGGATGGCTTTCGACCACTCTGGCCAGGTCGTCAGGGTCGACCGGCTGCCCCCACTCGAACTCGAGCCGGACGACATCGGCGCCATATGCAGCCGCCAGCGCCGCGAAGCGCTCGCCGAAGTTCCCGCACAGCGCGACCACGACCTCGTCCCCCGGCGATACCAGGTTGGCGACTGCCGATTCCAAGCCGCCCGTACCGGATGAGGTCAGGAGCAGCAGGTCGTTCGACGTCTTGAATACGCGCTTGGCGCCGGCCGTGATCTCGGCCAGGATCTGCGCGAACTCGGGCCCGCGGTGGTCGATCATCGGCCGGTTCATGCTGCGCGCCACTCGCTCGGGGAGCGGTGTCGGTCCGGGAATCCGAAGCTGAGTCTGGAATGTCATGGGCGCGCTCCAATAATGGATATTGGCGGCAGGTTGATTTTAAGGGGCGACGGACGGTCGCCCCTCAACACTTTCAGCGCTGCTCGGTCGTGTAAGGAAGAAGGGCGATCGCCCGAGCGCGCTCGAGCGCCGTGGTCAAGGGCCGCTGGTGTCGCGCGCATGTGCCGGTGACGCGTCTCGGCAGGATCTTGCCGCGGTCGCTCACGAATCGGCGGAGGCGCGACACCTCCTTGTAATCGATGTACTTGATCTTCTCGACACAGAAGCTGCAGACCTTGCGGTGCTGCCGCTTGGGCCCTCGGGGACCGCCGCCGCTCTGCTCGCGTGGTGGACGGTTGACTGCCATCAATAACTCCTAAAAAGGGATCTCGTCCGGGTCGACGTCGCGAGGCGCGTCGTCCGGAGCGGGGATGTCATCTGGGGTGGCGGTTCGACGCGCCGGGGCCGGCCCTTCGCCGCCGCCGCTGCGGGAGTCGAGGAACTGCACGTCGTTGGCGATGATCTCGGTCGTGCGACGCTTCTGCCCGTCCTGGCCTTCCCACGAGCGGGTCTGGATGCGGCCTTCGATGTAAACCAACGCGCCCTTGCGCGTGTATTGGGCGACGATCTCGGCGAGGTTTCGCTTGCCCGCGTTGTAAGCCACGATGTTGTGGTAGTCGGTGAACTCCTTCTTCTCGCCTTCCGGGCCGCTCGACCACCGGTTGGTGGCGATGCTGAAGTTGGTGACCGCGGTCCCGCTCGGCGTATATCGCATCTCCGGGTCCTTGGTCAGACGGCCGATGAGCAGCGCCTTGTTCAAGTTGGACATCTAGGATTCCTCCTTCCGATCCGCACGGCCCGACGGTTCAGCCACCGCCTCCGATTCGACCACCATCGGTTCCAGCGCAACCTCCGCCGGCGGCGGCGGGACGGGGGGCACTGCAACCTTCTCGGGCTTGCGAACGATGAGGTGCCTGAGCACCTCCTCAGTGATCTTCAAGGCCGACTCGAGCTCTGGCAGGCGCTCGGGTGCGATCGAGAAGTCCTGGAGCACGTAAGAGCCCTCCTTCTGGTGCTTGACCTCATAGGCGAGCTTGCGCTTGCCCCAGAGGTTGGTGCGCTCGATCGCCCCACCTGATCTCTCGATCACGGCGTTCACTCGCTTGAGTGCGTCCTGGACCTTGTCGTCGTCAAGATCAGCGCGCAGGATGTACAGAACTTCGTATTCCCTCAAAAGGGACCTCCTTCCTATGGGTTCAGGCCCCGGTCCATCGAAGGCGGATGCCTCCGGCCGAAGCCAGAAAGGTCAGGTGGGTATTCTACCGTGCATATGGCGACGAAGACCCGGCCGAACAATGCGCCGCGCACGGCCGGCTACAGGCAAGGCGGCCGGCGGCCTCCGGTCAAGCCCAGCCGCGGACGGAATATCCCGCTGCTCCCGATCGCGGTCTTGGCCATTCTGGTGGCCCTGACGATCGGCCTGATCGTTTACATCGTCGCCAACAACAAGCCCGCGCCCGGCCCGCAAACCGCGGACGGAGTGCCCTGCGACAGCCTCGAGCACGCCCAGGTTCACTACCACGCGGCGGTGCAGATCATCTACCAGGGCAACATCGTCCCGATCCCGGCCAACATCGGCATCGTCACCGATTCTGCGGGCAATACGACATGCTTCTACTGGCTGCACGTCCACCCGGCGAACGTGAACGTGATCCACATCGAGTCGCCCGCGAACCAGACCTTCACTCTGGGCCAGTTCTTCGCAGTTTGGAATACCCAGAGCAAACAAAACGGCGGACCGGCAGAACTTCTGAACAAAACGCACGTCTCGACCTTGGCCCTGACCTCGGATCAAACGCTTGTGGTCTACATCGACTTGCAGGACGGCAAGGGTCCACAGCCTTTCACCGGGGACCCGAACACAATCCCTCTCAAAGCGCACGAGGTCATCACCCTGGAGATCACCCCGCCGGCGGTGACGCCACCGCCACCCTTCACGTTTACCTCGGGGCTGTAGCGCCGGCTTCGAGAAGGACCCGCGCGGCCCGGTAGTGCTCGAGCGCGTCCCGGTTGTTCGCGGCCCGCTGGGCGCGATCGGCGAGTCGAAGGTGGGCCTTGACCGCGTCTGCGGCAAAGGCAAAGCTCTCTCCTCGTTGGATCGCACGCAGGCGCTCCAGACGGTGCCGGTCACCGCGGGCTGTGATCAGCTCCTTCTCGCGCGCCGCGATCGGCGCGGCTTCCTCGCCGCGCCCCAGCGCGATCAGGGCCTGCACCTGGGCGAGCCTGGAGTCGCTGCCGATCGGCCACTCGGTCGATTCGAGCACGGGGCTCAGGGCGAGGAGGGCCTTGGCGGGTTCCCCACGCGCAAGCAGGACCCTGCCCTTTTCCAGCGCCAGGTCACGCTCGAGGGCGGGCTCGCGACCCTCGAGCAGGTAGTTGACGTCGGTGCCCAGCCGGTCCGCGATCACGCGCAGGACGCGCGTCGACGGCTGAACCCGCCCGAACTCGACCTGGTTCAAAAAGGCCCGGCTGAAGTGGCCGCCGGTGACCTTGGCGAGGCTCATGCCCCGTTCGTGCCGGATCCGCCGGATGCGCTGCCCGAGGTTCTCGGTGTCGACCACTGGCGTATATGGTAAAGCGGCGCTTTACAGGTAGTCGCGCGGATCCAGGCTGTAGGTCAGCTTCGTGAAGTTCTGGAAGCCGTTGCTCGTGACCATCCCGGTGTCCTCGACGCGGACGCCGCCCATGCCCAGCAGGTAAAGACCCGGCTCGACGGTGACCACGTCGCCGTCGCTGAGGGGATAGGCAGCGACCTCCCTGAGACCCGGCAGCTCATGCACTTCGAGGCCGACCCCGTGCCCGGTGCTGTGGTTCATCTTCGCGACGCCGTCCGGGCCTTCGAAGCCGGCCGTCGTCGTTCCATAGCCGCGGTCGACGAGGACCTGGCATACGATCCGGTGCACGTCGCGCCCAGTGACGCCGGCGCGGATCGACTCGATCCCGGCCTCGAGCGCCTGCACCGCCGCCTCATGCATGCGGCGGACGTCGTCCGAAACCTTCCCGACGACGAGCGTGCGGGTCAGGTCGCCGTAGTAGTGGGTGCGGCGACTGGACGGGAAGATGTCGATGATCACCGGGGCGTTGGCCTGGATCGGACCTTCGCCCAGGAAGTGAGGCAGCGCGCATCCAGGCGATCCGGCGATGATCATCTCGGGACAGACGAACCCCAGCTCCGCCAGCGCGCTCTGGGCTGCGGCGTTGAGCCGCTCCGACGTCAGGCGGCTGCCGTCGAGCCAGAGCTCGCCGTCCTTGATGTCGGCTCGCGCCAGGTTGCGCGCGACCTCGACCACCGCCGCTTCCGCCGCTTGCTGCGCTTCGAGGATGGCCGCCACCTGCTCGGGGCCTTTCTGCCGGCGCTCTGCGCGGAACAGATCGCGGTCGACCTCCACGTCCAGGCCGGCGGCGCGCAGGTCCTCGAGGTCGGCCGCGCGCAGGTTCGCAGATACGCGCACAGCGTCGAAACCCTTCCGGCGGACCATGGCGGCCGCCAGCGCCGCCCAGGCGTCTTGCTGGTATGCCTCGCGGTCGACCTCCACCCGGCCGGCACTGCTTTGCTCGCGGGCCCGATCGAACTCCAGGGGACTTACGGAAAGGACGTCTTCCCCGTCCGGGAACCGGACGTAGACGCCGGTCTCCACCGCAAAACCCGTGGCGTAGAAGAAGGATGCGTCGCCGTCGCCGTTCGGGATCAGGACCAGCGGCTTCATCGCGCCGGTCCAGCGTGTCGCTCGATCGCGGTCGCGAACAACGAGGCCAACACGGCGGGGGCCAGCGAATCGACCTCTTCTGTCACCTGGGAGGCCAGTCGCTTGGGCAGCTGCCTGCCGACGAGCTCGAGATGCTGCTCGTACACCTTGCCCATCGAGCGGTGGCCGGTGCGGCCCTCGAGGTTCAGCTTCTCCTGCACCTCGTAACCGCCGGTATAGGCGACCTCATAGCCCAGGCCGCGCAGCTGCACCAGGTCGCGGCGCAGCGTTCGTTCCGAGACCCCGGCGCGTTCGGCCAGCTCGAAAGGGTTCAAACCTGGTTCGGCGATCACCAGAGAAAGGATGCGCAGGAGGCGGGCCAGGCGGTGAGCACGATTCACACCGAAGAAATCAATGCACCGGATTCATTCCGGCCGACCCCATGCGTTGCCTCTGCCTAGCGCCCCCCTGGCGTCGCGCGGGAGAGGATGGGGTTCCCGTGCGGTTACCCGATCTCTTCCCAGGACGTGGCGTTGCCCTCAAACGGGTCGGGCTCGGCCTCTTCCTGGCTCCCCACCTTCTGGTGGAACCTGCTGGCGATCATCTGGTAGGCCATGGCCTTGGGAATCCCCAGCTTGGTGAGCGACTTCACCTCGTCGGCCATCACCTTATCGCGGGCGGTTTCGACGGCCGCCAGCACCTCTTCGATGGACGCAGTCTTCTTGACCATTCGCTTCGAATGATACCCAAGAGGTTATGGGCGGAAACGTGATGAGCCAAGCGATTGCGAGTCGCGTCTTAGACTTGTACCCGTAACCGGCGCGGCCGTGAGTGGTGGGGGTTCGGATGCCGACCGACTACGCTTGGGACAAGATCAGAAACGTGGTCCTGCTGGGCCACTCCCACGACGGCAAGACCACGCTTGCCGAGGCGATGCTGTTCGCCGCCGGAGCCATCGCGAGGCTGGGGTCGCCCGACCAGGCGACCGCGACCACCGACTTCGAGCCTGAAGAGCAGAAGCGGCGGATCTCGATCAACCTCGGTGTCGCGTTTGCCGAGCACAACGGCTACAAGATCAACATCCTCGACGCACCTGGTTTTTTCGACTTCGCCGGCCAGGTATTGAGCGGTCTTCGGGCGGCTGAGGCCGCGGTCGTGGTGGTGGGTCCGGGCTCCCAGCTGGCCGTCGGCACCGAGGTCGCCTGGGAGCACTGCAACCGGACAAGCAAGCCGCGCATCGTCGTCGTCAACAAGCTGGACAAGGAAAACTCGGACTTCTACGGTGCCGTCGCCACGATGCGAGAGCACCTCTCACCACGGCCGTTTCCGCTACACCTGCCCATCGGCTCGGAGCATGAGTTCCGAGGCATTGTCGACCTGCTTCACCTGAAGGCTTTCGTCTCGAATCCCGATGGGAAGGGCAGTGAGATACCCATCCCGGATGACATGCAGAAGCGCGTCGAGGAGTACCGCGGCCAGCTGATCGAGGCGGCGGCCGAGAGCGACGACTCGCTGCTCGAGAAGTATCTGGACGCCGGCACCCTGAGCGAGGAGGAGATCCAGCGCGGCTTGCGCGAGGGCATCCTCGAGGGCAAGGTCGCGCCTGTCGTCTGCTGCTCGGCCACCAAGCTGCTCGGCGTCCGTACCCTGATGTCGACCATCACCGAGCTCATGCCGGCGCCGGCGGTCGAGCCCGAAAAGCCGGCCAAGGCGTTTGTCTTCAGCACCGGTGGCGACCAGTTCGGCCGCGTCAGCTACTTCAAGGTCGTGGCCGGGACGGTCAAAGCCGACGCCCACCTGCCCAACCTGACGCGCGGCGGCGAAGAGCGTCTCGCGCAGATCTTCTACCCGCGCGGCAAGGAGCACATGGCCGCGACCGAGATCCGCGCGGGCGACATCGGCGCCGCCACCAAGCTGGCGCACACCCTCACCGGTGACACGCTGGGCTTGAAGGACGGCGGTCACCTGCCGCCGCTGGATCTTCCTGGTCCGGCGTACAGCGTCACGATCACGCCGAAGACGCACGGTGACGAGGAGAAGATCTCAAGCGGCCTCGCGCGACTGAGCGAAGAGGACCCGACGCTGCACGTGGAACGGCTCGAGGAAACCAAACAGCTGGTCATCTCAGGGCTGGGTGACGTCCACCTCGACGTCACGCTCGAGAAGCTCAAGCGCAAATACGGCGTCGACGCCACGACGGCGACCCCGCGGGTCGCTTATCGCGAAACGGTGCACGGCCACGCTCGCGCCGAGGGACGCCACGTGAAGCAGTCGGGCGGCCACGGCCAGTACGGCGTATGCGTCATCGAGGTGGCGCCCACCGCCCGCGGTGAGGGCTTCGTGTGGGAGGACAAGATCTTCGGCGGCTCGATCCCGCACAACTTCAGGCCGTCGGTCCAGAAGGGCATCGTCGACAACATGACGAAGGGTGTTGTCGCGGGCTACCCGATGGTGGACGTCAGGGTCACGCTGGTCGACGGCAAGTTCCACGCGGTCGACTCGAACGACATGGCCTTTCAGATCGCCGGGTCGCTCGCCATCCGGCGGGCGGCGCTCGATGCCGGCCCGGTTCTCCTGGAGCCGCTGGTCGAGGCCACGATCCGCGTACCCGAGAAGAACCTCGGCGACATCATGTCCGACGTCAACGGCCGGCGAGGCAAGATCCTCGGTACCGAGCCGGACGACGGCTACCAGTACGTGAAGGCGACCGTCCCCGAGTCGGAGATGCTCCGGTTCGCGCTCGACCTCCGGTCCATCACCCAGGGACGCGGCAGCTTCCAGCAGAAGTTCTCGCACTACGAAGAGATGCCGGCCCACCTGGCCAAGAGCATCATCGAGGAGTTCCAGAAGCAGCACGAAGCGGCGGGCTAGTGGTTCAACCCGTGTCGCTTAGTATCCGAGCTTGAGCCCGCCCAGCGCGCACGACGTCTGCGTGATCGGCGGCGGCGTGACGGGCGCGGGAATCGCGCGAGACCTCTCACTGCGCGGCCTGTCCGTCCTGTTGATCGAGAAGGGCGACTGGGGCGGCGGCACCAGCGGCGCCTCGAGCTGGATGATCCATGGCGGGCCGCGCTACCTCGAGTTCGACTGGGACACCACTCGCATCTCGACCAAGGACGCCGGCCACATCGTGTCGATCGCCCGCAACCTGGTCTACCGCGTGGTCTTCCTCATCCCGGTCCTGCCCCACGACCGCAACAACATCGAGCGGATGGAGACCGCGATGGAGGTTTACGACCGCTTCCAGCCCCTCAAGAAAGCGCATCCGCACCGCCGGTTGAGCCCGGCGGAGGCGCTGCAGGCAGAGCCCGGCCTGACGCCGGACCTCATTGGCGCCGTGACCATGGAGGAGTGGGGCGTGGACCCGCACCGGCTGGTCTACGCCAACGTCCAGGACGCGGTCGCGCACGGTGCTCGAGCCATCAACCACGCGCGGGTGGTCGAGCTCGTTCGTGACGGCGGCACGGTGATCGGGGTCCGCTACCGTGGTTCGGACGGGTCTTTCTCCGAAGCTCGCGCACGCGTGGTGGTGAACGCAACCGGCCCCTGGTCGCCAGAGGTCAGCGGGATGGCCGGCGTGCCGGTGCAGCTGCGGCCGGCCAAGGGCATCCACATCGTCTATCCCCACCGCATCTCGAACTTCTCGATCAGCGCCGAGTCCATCGACGGCCGCGACCTCCTGATGGTCTCGCACAGCGGGTTCACGCTGCTCGGGACCACCGACGACGATTTCTACGGTGACCTCGATTCGGTCGACGTGCTGCAGGACGAAGTCGAGTACCTGCTGCAGGGAATCGAGCGCGTCTTCCCGACGATCCGCCAATACAGGCCCGCTCGCACGACGGCCGGCGTGCGCCCGACCCTGTACAAGTGGAGGCGATACGAGGACGAGCTGTCGCGTCGCTACGAGGTGATCGACCACGCTGCGAAGGGGGTCGACGGATTCGTCAGCATCGCCGGAGGCAAGCTCTCGATGTACCGGTTGATGGCGGAACAGGCTTCCGACGTCGTGTGTCGCAAGCTCGGACACCAAGCCCCGTGCACGACGGCGACGCGACCGCTACCAGGCAACGAGTCCGACGTCGAGCCGCCTGATGAGCTCGCACGTCGCTTCGGGATACCTGCGCTCGCGGCTGTCAAGCTGCAGACCCGCCACGGATCCAATGCGGACAAGGTGCTGGATGAAGGCGGGAGCGGCCGGCTGTTGTGTCGCTGCGAGCCGATCACCGAGGCGGAGCTGGCGTTTGCGACGCGCCATGAGCAGGTGCGTTCGCTGGCGGATGGTTTTCGTCGCGTGGGCCTCGCGGGCGGACCCTGCGCGGGCGCCGCTTGCGTGCTGCGCGCCGCTGAGGTCATCGGACGCGAGCTCGACTGGAGCGCGTCCCAGAGATTCGATGCGGTCCGCGAGTTCGTGAATGGGTCGTGG
This sequence comes from Candidatus Dormibacteraceae bacterium, assembly GCA_050734615.1. Lineage (GTDB taxonomy): Bacteria > Chloroflexota > Dormibacteria > Dormibacterales > Dormibacteraceae > DASXBJ01. Next base: position 13,419 of record JBOHUP010000113.1, read on the forward strand.
CTCGGGCGCGCGCCGGTTCTCGGCCAGGCGGGGTGGGCGCAAGAGGAGCTTGCGCAGGGCGCCATGCGAGGGCTCAGGGTCTGATGGGTCGCGCCGACTCGCTGGTCAAGCTCGCGTGGGCGTACGGCTTGCACCAGACCAGGCGACGCGTCACACGCTCAAGATCTCAGCTGGGCAACCTTTTCGAGACATATGCCGAGGACGGCATCCGCGCGCTCGAGCCGGCGGAGCGTGAGCGACACCCGGACCTCGTCGGCTGCATCAACTGCGGGTTGTGCGCGCTCGCGGCCGGGCGGATGGGCCAGACGCGTCTCCCTGACCTCGCAGCGTCGTACATGCGCCTTTACGCGCGGCTCGGTTGGGCGTCCTCTGACGTGATGGGCGAGAGCCCGGATTTCGAGGCCGCCGCCGCGGCCTGCCCCGTCGGGGTTCCGCTGGCCGAGGTGGCCGCGATCGTGCGCCGCTTGAGCGCGGGCTGAGGCCGAGGGGCCACGCGCCAGGCCGCGATCCCCATCCGGATCACGTCTCGATCCGGCTCCGCACCCTGACGATCCAGGTGGCCGCCCACTTCTTGGCATGACCGCAGCCAGGTCCGCCCCGAGCGAGGTCTGGCATGCGCTCACGATCCCGTGGACGCAGAAGGCGTTTGTGGCCGCACGTACGCAGGGGGTTGCTAGTTATCCACATTCTGTATACAGTCTGGGGATATCACACAACATCTAGGGCCAATGGTCAAGAAGATTTTTCGTCCGATCAAGCGCTGGCCCGGGGTCGAGGCCCTGATGGCCCGGCTCGCCGGCCAGTTCACGACCTGGCCGGCGGACGACTTCGGTCGCTTCGTCAGCGCCTCGGTCGGGACCGGGATGGCAGGTGCGGCATCCGCTCTTCCGCCTCCCATGGAGCCGCTGCGGCCCCCGCCTCCGACCTCGATCGCCCCCGCGACCTTTGAGATGCGCTTCATGAGGTGGCACGCCGAAGGCAGGTTCGACGAGATGTGGGAGATGCTGGCGGAAGATGCTCAGCGCGCATGGGGAGGACGCGAGGTGTTCATGCGGGACATGCCTCGACTCGATGACGAAACCGAGTTGCTGGACATGAAGGCGGTGAGTGTCTCCGTGCTGGAAGGTTGGACCGACCAGGCGCATCAGCGCACTTACAGCAACGTCGCGCGACTGGTGATGCGCTATCGCGTCAGGCAGCGATGGAGAGAGTGGACATTCGACCGGCAGGTTCACCTCGTCCCCGCCGCCGGAGGATGGCGAACATTGTGCTACCCGACAAGGGGTGGAGCAGCGGCAAGCCGCTGATATAGTGGGCTTGAGGCCATGCTTCAGCAAACGATCGAAGAGCAACGGCGCGACTTGCGTTGGCATCGCCGGAGAAAGCGCGCGATGACCCCACGCCACCTCCTGCAAGAGTCGGACGAGCTTCTGTACTGGGTCGAGGAATGCCTGGTGCAAGAGATTCGCATCGTCCCCGGATGGTTGATCTCACGCCTGATGGTGGTCCTGCGCCACGCGCAACCGGAACTGGCTGGAAGGCTCGGACGCGAACGCCGCCCGGGGCCGGTGATGGAGATCATCTACGACGCGCAGGCTGCGTTGATGGACCAAGCGTGCCGCAGTCGCGGTCCCGCGGAAGTGATTCCGCTGTTCGCCCGCGCTCGCGAGCGGATGCTCAAAGAAGCGGCACTCTAGCACCGATCCAGTGAGGGTCGACCTGCACCTTCACTCGCATTACTCGCACGATGGACGCAGCTCGCTCGAAGAGATCATCGCCCGCTGCAAGGAATGCGACCTCGACCGCATCGCCCTGACAGACCACAACACCGTCGATGGGGCGCTCGCGCTGGCTCGCCTGGCACCGGAGCTCGCAATCGTCGGAGAGGAAGTCAAGACCCTTGAAGGCGAGGTGATCGGGCTCTTCCTCACGAGCAAGCTGCCGCCGTTTCTCCCGCCCGAGGAGGTGATGGACCTCATACACGGCATGGGAGGTTTGACGTACATCCCGCATCCTCTGGACAGGAATCGCTCCAACTTTGCCGCGAGCCGAATCGTTGAGCTGGCCGACCGCATCGACATTGTCGAGACGTACAACCCGTGGTGCGACTCCGGCGCGAACCAGGCGGCCGCCCGGCTCGCGGAGGAGCTGGGCAAGGTCGGGGCCACCGGCTCCGACTCGCATGCCGCGCGCGAGCTGGGACGGAGCTGGATGGAGATGGATTCGTTCGCGAGTCCCCAGGACTTCCTGGAAAAGCTGAGATACGCGCGGCACGTGGTCACCGCGAGCAGCGGCGCCGGGCGACGTGCCTGATCGGCGCGAGCTGCTCGTGGCCGGCTCCATCGCGCTCGATACACGCGACGGTCCGTTCGGCAAGGTCAAAGAGGAGCTGGGAGGCTCGGCGGTCTACTTCGCGCTCGCCGCGAGCCTGATCTTTCCGGTCAAGATCGTCGCCCCGGTCGGCACGGACGCCGCGAAACGAGTGGCCCGAATGTTCGAGGGCCGGCCGATCGACACCTCAGGCATGCAGGTCCTGGAGGCGCCGACATATCGCTGGAGCGCGCATCAGGAGCACGGTCGCACGGTGGACCTCGGCAGCAAAGACCAGATCTACGACGTTTGGGAGCCTGCGACCCCCGAAGCGTTCAGCGGATGGGCCTTCGTCGGATCGATGCGACCGGACCGCCAGGCGCAGGCGATGAAGATGCTCGCGGG
>JBOHUP010000114.1:0-6192 GCA_050734615.1 Candidatus Dormibacteraceae bacterium
CGTTTGCAAGGCTTTCGCCTCCGGCGCCGACGCGGTGATGATCGGCACTCCGCTGGCCGGCGCTGAGGAGTCTGCATCGAAGGGCTTCAACTGGGGCATGGCGACGCCCGACCCCAACCTGCCACGCGGCACGCGGATCCAGACCGGCACCAAGGCGACGCTGCACGAGATCCTCCTCGGTCCGGCGCGCGTCGACGATGGCACGCAGAACTTCGCCGGCGCCCTTCGCTCGGCCCTCGGGGTCTGCGGTGCCCACGACGTCGCCGAGTTCCAGCACGTCGAGCTCGTCATCGCCCCTTCGATCACCTCTGAGGGCAAGGTCTTCCAGCAGGCACAGCACGTGGGTATGGGGACGAGCTGAGCTGAGCCGGACCGCTGCGGCTCCGCGGGTCGACGAAGCGTTGCAGGGCGGAGCGCGGCAGCAGACGATCCTCGTCCTCGATTACGGGTCGCAGTTCACTCAGCTGATCGCACGCAGGGTGCGCGAGGCCAGCGTCTACTGCGAGCTGGTCCAAGGCACGACGCCGTGGTCCCTGCTGAAGGAGCGACACCCGGTCGGACTCATCCTCAGCGGCGGCCCGGCCAGCGTCTATGAGCCAGGCGCCCCGCAGGTCGATCCCGAGGCGCTGCGTGCGGGTATCCCGGTCCTCGGCATCTGCTACGGAATGCAGCTTATCGCCCATCACCTCGGCGGCAAGGTCGACCCCGGCCGAGCCCGAGAGTACGGGCCGGCACTCCTTTCGGTCAGCGAGCCGAACGGCCTGTTCAAAGGCCTCAACGGCGAGATGCCGGTCTGGATGAGCCACGGTGACCACGTGAGCGAGCTCCCTCCCGGATTCCACTCGCTGGCTTCGAGTGGCAACTCGCCAGTGGCAGCTTTCACCAACGACCGCGGCATCTTCGGCATCCAGTTCCACCCCGAGGTCGTCCACACGCCGGGGGGCCGCGAGGTCCTGCGCAACTTCCTGTACAACGTGTGCAACTGCGACGCCTCGTGGACGGCGGGATCGTTCATCGCCGAGGCCACGGAGAGCATCCGCGCCAGGGTCGGAGGCGGACGCGTCATTTGCGCCCTTTCCGGCGGCGTCGACTCGGCGGTGGCGGCGACGCTCGTGCACCGAGCGGTGGGCGACCAGCTCACGTGCGTATTCGTCAACAACGGGCTGCTCCGCAAGGAAGAGCCGGAGCGCGTTCTTGCGGTCATGCACGGCAACCTCGACATGAACATCCGCTACGTCGACGCGACTGATCGCTTTCTGCGGGCCCTGCGCGGGGTGATCGACCCCGAGCAGAAACGGCGCATTGTCGGGCGGGAGTTCATCAGCGTGTTCGAGGCGGAGGCGACCAGCCTCGGTCACATCGACTTCCTGGCCCAGGGCACGCTCTATCCCGACGTCATCGAGTCGACCGCAGCGGACGTCTCTTCGACCGCGGTCAAGATCAAGACCCACCACAACGTTGGCGGCCTCCCGCCCGGTCTGCGCTTCCAGCTCATCGAGCCCCTTCGCTACCTCTTCAAGGACGAGGTCCGTTCGGTGGGGAGCGAGCTCGGCATGCCTGAGGAGATGGTGTACCGCCAGCCGTTCCCGGGACCCGGACTCGCGATCCGGTGCCTTGGCGAGGTCACGGCCGAGCGGCTCGAGATCCTCCGCAACGCGGATTGGGTGGTCGTCGACGAGATCAAGCGCAACGGCCTGTACCGGCAGGTCTGGCAGTCCTTCGCCGTGCTCACGCCACTCGAGACGGTGGGCGTGATGGGCGATTACCGGACGTACGCCAACGTGGTGGCCATTCGAGTGGTGACGAGCGAAGACGCCATGACGGCCGACTGGGCGCGTGTGCCGTACGAGGTGCTGGCGCGCATCAGCAACCGCATCGTCAACGAGGTGAAGGGCGTGAACCGCGTGGTGTTCGACATCACCTCGAAGCCGCCCGGCACCATCGAGTGGGAGTAGCGCCCACCACCAGGTGAAGGTTCTCGTCGTCGGCTCAGGGGCGCGTGAGCACGCGCTGGTGTGGAAGTGCGTGCAGTCGGAGCTCGTCGAGCGCGTTTACTGTGCCCCCGGGAATGGGGGTACCGGCGGCATGGCACGCAACGTGCCCATCGGCGCCGCCGACGTGGTGCGGCTGGTCGACTTCGCTAAGCGGGAGCGGCTGGGGCTCGTCGTCCTCGGCCCCGAGGCGGCGGTGGATGCCGGAGTTGGCGACGCGCTCAGGAGCGCGGGCTTCAACGTGTTCGGCCCCAACCGCGGCGCAGGTCAAATCGAGTCGAGCAAGTCCTTCGCCAAGGCGTTGATGCTCCGCGCGAACATCCCCACGGCCGGATTCGAGGTTTTCACGCAGGCGGGCCCCGCGCGGGCATGGGCGCGTGAGCGGGCGGGCCTCGTCGCGGTCAAAGCCGACGGTCTCGCTCGAGGCAAGGGTGTGGTCGTCTGCTCATCGGTGGAAGAGTCGGACTCGGCGATCGACTCCATGCTGGTGCAGGGCCAGTTCGGCCGCAGCGGGTCGACGATCGTAGTCGAGGAGAGGCTCGAGGGGCCCGAGCTCTCGCTGCTAGGCGTGACCGACGGGAAAGATGTCGTGGCGCTGGCCCCGGCGCGGGATTACAAGCGCGCCCACGAAGACGACCAGGGCGCCAATACGGGCGGCATGGGCGCCTACTCGCCGCCGCTCGGGGTGGAGGGCGCGCTGGTCGACGAAATTGTCGACTCCGTGCTCCGCCCGGCGGTGCGAGAGCTTGCCGCCTCCGGCGACGAGTTCCAAGGCGTGCTCTATGCCGGGCTGATGCTGACACCCAAAGGTTTCCGCGCCCTCGAGTTCAATGCCAGCTTCGGCGACCCGGAAGCCCAGGTCGTGCTGCCGCGGCTGCAGACCGATTTCGTCGCCCTGGCGCTCGCGGCGTCGAAAGGCAACCTGGCCGCCTTCCCCGAGCTCACCTGGAGCCCCCGGCCCTGCGTCGGCGTCGTTGTCGCCTCGGGCAACTATCCCGACGACGCCGCCGTCAAGACCGGCCTGCCAATCCGGGGACTGACCGAGATGCCGAAGGGTGTCCTGATCTTCCATGCCGGGACCAAGTACGTGCCGGTCACGGGCCTGGTCACCGACGGCGGGCGGGTCGTCACCTCCGTGGCGCTGGGCGACACCGTCGCGCAGGCTCGCGAGACGGCGCTGTCCGGGGCTCGACAGGTACGATTCGACGGGGCGTTCTTCAGATCTGATATCGCTCGGGAGGCAGTTCAATGACCGCAACCGTCGGCGTCATCCTCGGCTCCAAGTCCGACCTGCCGCTGATGGAGTCGTGCATCAAGGTGCTGGAGGATCTCGGGCTCGAGCATGAGCTCAAGGTCTGCTCGGCCCACCGCAACCCGAAGGGCGTGATGGAATGGGCCAGCTCGGCGCGCGAGCGCGGCCTCAAGGTCGTCATTGCCGCCGCAGGAGGCGCCGCCCATCTGCCCGGTGTCGTGGCGGCGTGGACCGACCTGCCGGTCATCGGCGTGCCGGTCCCGACCCAGCACCTCGGTGGCGTCGACTCGCTGTATTCGATCGTGCAGATGCCGGCCGGCATTCCGGTCGCCACCATGGCGATCGGCGAAGCCGGGGCCAAGAATGCCGCCTGGCTGGCCGGGCGGATAATCGGGCTGCACGACAGCTTGATCGCCAAGCTTCATGCAGAGAAGCGAGCTGGGCTGGCCGGTTAGACAGATGGCCAAGAAGAAAGCCCGAGTCCGGCTGATCGACACCACGTTTCGCGATGCCCAGCAGTCGCTGCTCGGCGGCGAACTCCGCACCGAGGAGATCCTGCCGATTGCCGCCAAGATGGACGCCATCGGATTCGCCGCCATGGAGGCCTTTGGCGGTGCGACGTTCGAGACCCATCTACAGCGCCACGAGGATCCGTGGGAATACCTGCGCAAGCTGCGCAAGGTAACGCCGAACACACCGATCCAGGCTCTGATCCGCGGCCAGAACCTCGTCTCCAAGAGGAACTTCGCCGACGACGTGGTCGAGCTCTTCGTCAAGCACGCGGCCAAATGCGGTGTCGACGTGTTCCGTGTGTTCGATCCGCTCAACGACCTGCGCAACATGGAGGCCTCGATCGCCGCTGCGCTGAAAGCGAAGAAGAAGGTGCAGGGCGCGCTCAGCTACGCCATCTCGCCTGCGCACAACGTCGAGCTGTGGGCATCGCTCGCCAAGGGCCTGGTCGGCATGGGCTGCCACGAGATCGTCATCAAGGACACCTCTGGCCTGCTCAGCCCGCAGGTGACGTGGGAGCTCGTCACGGAGCTCAAGCGAGCGGTGAGAGTGCCGATCGACGTCCACTCCCACTGCTCGAGCGGCATGGCGCCGATGGCATACATGGCATCCGTCGAGGCGGGCGCCGAGATCCTCGACGTCGCCATGTCGCCACTTGCCTGGGGGACATCGCAGCCGGCAGCCGAAAGCGTGGTTGCAGCACTCGAGGGTGGCGAATATGACACCGGGCTGGACCTCGACAAGATGTGGGAGGTTCAGCACGACGTCGAGGAGCTGAAGCGCCGGCACCTCGATCACCTGAGCCCTTTCGCCGATCGCATCGATGCGAGCATCCTGCGTTATCACATGCCCGGCCTGATGCTCGAGGACATCTACCACCAGCTGGGGGCGCACAACGCCGCCGGCAGGCACGCCGAAGTGATGGAGGAGGCCAACCGCGTGCGACGCGAGCTCGGCTATCCGCCGCTGGTGGCGCCCATCCGCCAGATCATCGCCACGCAGGCCGTCTACAACGTGATCGGAGGCGGCGATCGATATTCGACTGTCACCCAGGAGCTGAAGGACTACCTGCAGGGTCTTTACGGCCTGCCACCCGTCCCGGCCGACCACGAGCTGCGGCGGCTGGTGCTCGGGCGCGAGGAGCCCATCACCATCCGCCCGGCGGACCTGCTCGAACCGCAGGTGGACGGCGCGCGCAAGTTGCTGCGCAAGCAGGGCCACGAGCCAACCGACGATTCGGTCCTCATCCAGCTCATGTTCCCGTCCCTGCTCAAGGACTACGTGCGCGGCCCGCAGTCGAGCCAGAACGGCTCGAGCGACAAACCCTCGCCCGACGTGGAGGCCGCGCCGGTGGGCGATCCGGTGACGACGACAGACGGTCCGGAGGCAGGCAGGTCAGACGCAGGCGATCCGCCGCCGCAGGTTTCGACGGCGGAGTTCGACGTCGAGGTGGACGGAGAGACGTTCAAGGTGAGGGTCAGCGGCGCCGGGATGTCCGTGATGGCCGCGAGCGGCGCGCCAAGCGGAACCGTGGTGGGCTCCCCGCCGCCACCCAAAGCCGGCGAGGGGACCGTGATCGCTCCGATGCAGGGCCTCATTGTCAAACTGCCGGTCAAGGCCGGCGATGTGGTGAAGCTGGGCGACGTCGTGGCTGTGCTGGAGGCGATGAAGATGCAGAACGACATCGTGACCACGGTCGCCGGTCGAGTCAGCCATCTCTACGTCAAAGAGGGCGAGGTCGTGAGCCCCAACCAACCGTTGCTGGCCGTCGGATGAAGCGGAAGCTCTTCAGCAAGATCCTTGTCGCGAACAGAGGCGAGATCGCGATCCGGGTGATGCGGGCGTGCCGCGAGCTGGGGATCACCACCGTGGCGGTTTACTCGGACGCCGACCGTAATGCGATCCACGTCCGCTATGCGGACGAGGCTTACCACATCGGCGGCGCGGCGGCCGGTGACTCTTACCTGAAGCTCGACCGCATCGTGAAGGTGGCGCAGGACTCCGGGGCAGAGGCGATTCACCCCGGGTATGGCTTCCTCTCGGAGAAGCCGGCCTTCCCCGAAGCTTGCGAGGCGGCGGGCCTCAAGTTCATCGGACCTCCGGCGTCAGCGATGCGCGCGCTCGGCTCCAAGCTCGCTGCGCGGCACCTCGCCATCGAACACGGCGTTCCGGTGACGCCGGGCAGCGATGCGGTCGATGCGGTGGCGGCGGTCACGGCGGCGCGGCGCATCGGGTTTCCCGTGATGGTCAAGCCCTCTGGCGGGGGCGGGGGCATCGGTATGAAGGTGGTGGAGTCGGAGGGAGACCTGGCGGCGGCCATCGAGACCAGCGCGCAGGCCGCGCGCTCCGCCTTCGGCGATGCGACGGTCTATATCGAGCGCTATGTGCGCAATCCCAGGCATATCGAGATCCAGGTCATCTGCGACAGCCACGGCAACG
>JBOHUP010000115.1:0-4474 GCA_050734615.1 Candidatus Dormibacteraceae bacterium
GCGGCATACCGCGACGCAATCGCCGCCACCGCATCCACGGACTGACCGTATCACGACATCCCCTAATTGTCTAGGTAATTCTTGCGAAACCCCTAAGTGTCGAGCTCAAGAATGCAACCCACTTACATCTTTGGCCAGCCTGATTACCTGTTTCGCACTTAGCTCGATCTGGCGCGAATTCGTCGCGAAAAGCTCGATCAGGCTGTGCATCGTTATCCCGCGCCTCACACCGTGGCGATCCTCTCGCCCCAAAGTCTCCGATCGCGGTGATTGCGCCGCTGAGGGGGCCGAGGGAAGCGTTGTCATTGGTGACGAGATGTTGTACGTGGGCACGTCGGGCTGGCAGTACCCCCACTGGAAGCGTGCCTTCTACCCGGACAGGCTCCCTCAGCGCGAGTGGCTACGGTATTTCGCCCAGCACTTTCAGACAGTAGAGGTCAACAACACCTTCTACAACCTGCCGGAAAGATCAGTGTTCGAGCGGTGGAAGGCGCACACCCCTCCCGATTTCATATTCGCGCTGAAGATGAGCCGATACCTGACGCATCTGAAACACCTGCGCGACCCGGACGAGCCCGTGCACCGCTTCATGGAGCGGGCGAACGCACTCGGTCCGAAGTTGGGGCCGGTCCTACTTCAGCTGCCCCCCAGCTTCAAAGTTGATGTCGATCGGCTCGACGAGACGCTGAATGTGATGTCCGCCGCGGTCCGGGTGGCGGTTGAGTTTCGCGATGCATCGTGGTTCACAGAGGAGACGAGACACGTGCTCACAAGGCATGGCGCCGCGCTGTGCATCGCCGACAGCCCTCGGCGTAGCCAACAGCACTGGCGCACGGCAGACTGGGGCTTTGTCAGGTTCCACGAAGGCAGGGGTGGCCGCGCACCGGGATACGACCGCGATGTGCTGCGGGCCTGGATTTCGCGCATCGCCGCCATGTGGACCCCAAATGAGGAGGTGTTTGTCTACTTCAACAACGACACCGCCGCCTACGCAATAAAGGACGCGACTCTCTTTGCCCAGATGGCCGAAGCCGCCGGCCTGAGGCCGACGCGAGTGCCTTCAGAGGCCGCCTGACGGCGAAGTCGGCGTCGTCGGTGGCGACTTGGGGGCGGCCGGGTCAAGCGACGATCGACCGGCTCAAATTGGGCAAAACTGCCCATGCACAAACCTTGAGTTCAAGGAGTCGTTGCAACACCCACCCATAGGAGTGTTGCGTGAATCTTCCTCCCAGACGTGACGAGCGGGCTCGGTTCTGGAAATGGATTCGCTTCGGTTTATCGCCGACGGCTGCTGCCGCGGCTGCTGGGGTTGGTCGAATATCTAGCGGACGGTGGTTCCGTCAAGCTGGCGGCGTGGTTCCAGCAGACGTCCTTACACAAATCTCTAAGCGATACCTCTCAATAGAAGACCGAGAAGAGATCTTCGCCGGCGTCGAGCGCAATGAGTCGATCAATGCCATCGCCAGAGCCATCGGGCGGGCGCCCTCAACGGTCCAGCGCGAGCTGCGTCGGAACATGCCGAAACAGCAGTATCGGACGCGCTCGCGACTGGAGCATGGACGTGGCCGTCCCAGAACCGCGGCCTGGGAGTATCGACCGAGCTTGGCTCAGAGAAGAGCCGATAGGTCACGGGGACGTGCCAAGCCGGCCAAACTGGAGACCAACCTTCGGTTACGCGAGCTGGTCCAGGCCAAGCTCGTCGAGAGGCTGAGCCCGGAGCAGATCGCGGTCGAACTCCGAGCCGAGTTCCTAGATGATGCGGATATGTGGGTGTCGCACGAGACGATCTACCAGTCGATCTACGTTCAAGGACGCGGTGTCTTGCGTCGGGAACTGGCCGTCTGCCTGCGTACCGGTCGGGCATTGCGCAAGCCCAGGCGCAAGGGGCAGGAGCGTCGCGGCCGCATCCAAGGCATGATCAACATCTCGGAACGTCCCCCTGAAGTCGAGGACCGCGCTGTACCCGGCCACTGGGAGGGCGATTTGATCATCGGCAAGAACGGCAAGTCCGCCATCGGCACGCTGGTTGAGCGCGCCAGTCGTTACGTAATGCTGCTGCACTTGCCAACCGGGCACAGCGCCGAAGAAGTGGAGAAGGCCATGACCTCGGCGACCAAGACCTTGCCTGAGACACTCTGGAAGAGCTTGACCTGGGACCAGGGAAAGGAGATGGCCAACCACGCTCAGATCAGCGTCGCCACTGGTCTCGACATCTATTTCTGCGACCCTGCCAAGCCCTGGCAGCGAGGTTCCAACGAGAACACCAATGGGCTTCTCCGCCAGTACTTCCCAAAGGGCACCGACCTATCGGTACATTCCCCCGTACAGCTCGAGTTGGTCGCCGCGCAGATGAACCGCCGTCCGCGCAAGACCCTTGGTTGGGTCAGACCCTCGCACGCGCTCTGGCAGCTATTCTCTGAGTCGTCCCGTCAGCCCCCTGTTGCATCGACCGATTGAATTCGCCAACGGAAAACCGTGTCATTCAATCTGCTCGCAGGCGGCCAACCTCAGCGTGCGACCGACTGAGCGTACCTCGACTTCTTCCGATCGGCCGCGCTGGATTCGGACATGCGCTTGATCGATTCGAGGCGCGCGTCCCAGCGGGCCGCGACTTTGGCCATCGCTCGCACCGCGATGTCGAGGTGCTCGGCGCGGACCGAGTAGCGCACCTCGCGTCCCATTCGAGTGCTCTCTACCAAGCCGGCCCGGTCGAGCACGGCCAGGTGCTTGGTGACCGCCTGCCTGGAGAAAGGGAGCTCGGCCGCGAGAGCGGTCGGCGTGATCTCCCCGTGGGCGAGCAGAAGGTCCAGCACCCGACGACGCGACGTGTCGGCGACCACCTCGATGAGCACCTCCTCGCTGACGGACGTGCTCATCCCTGACCGGCGCTTCTCGCCTGCGGAGCGAACTCCTCCACTCGGTCCAGGCAGGACTGCCATCCGTTCGAGTGCTCCTGCACCTCGCGCTCTTTGCGCTCATCAGACCAGCCGATCGTGGCGAATCCACTCTCGACGACCCGCAGCCGCGTTTTTCCATCCTCAGTCGCGAGGGTGAGCTCCACAAGTGTCGAATTCTCCGGAACTGCCCGCTCACCATCCGGGTGGAGCCACCGGAACGCCAAGCGGTGCGGCACTTCGACGATTTCGACCTGGATGCGGAACGAGCTGCCGGTCTTGAAGGTGAGGCGGCCCTGACCGCCGACCGTGAGGTCGAGCTCAGCGTCATCGCTCAACCAGTGCTTGATGTAGTCGGGTTCCGTTATGACACGCCAGACCACGTCGATCGGCGCTTCGATGAGGATGTCTCGCTCGACTTGATTCGGGACCACGGTGAGCCAATGCTACCGCAACCTCCGGTTGCGTTTGCTGGTAAGATACGCAACCGTTCGTTGCATATACGTTCCCAGGAGGTTACGGCATGGAGCACAGCGTCGTTTCGCACGAGGAGTGGGTCACGGCCCGCAGGCAGCACCTGGTCGACGAGAAGGAGTTCACAAAGGCGCGTGACCGCCTAAGCAAGAGCCGGCGCGACCTCCCGTGGGAGGTTGTCGACAAGGAGTATGCCTTCTCCGGCCCCGGCGGCCGGGCGACGCTGGCCGACCTTTTCGACGGGCGCGGTCAGCTGGTGATCTATCACGCCATGTTCAACCCGGACACCGCCGGTCCCACGACTAGCTGGACCAAGGATGCGCCGTGCTTCGTCTGCTCGTACTGGATGGACAACTTCGAACGCGTGGTGGTTCACCTCAACCATCGTGACGTGACGATGGCGGCGGTATCCCACGCGCCGTATCCGAAGTTGGCGCCGTACCGAGAGCGCATGGGTTGGACCTTTCCCTATTACTCGTCGGTGGGTTCGGACTTCAACTTCGACTACCAGGTGTCGTTCACGCCGGAGCAGCTGGCGGCGGGCGAGGCCGAGTACAACTATCGCGTCGACCCGATTGCCGGCTCGGAGAGTCCGGGCATCAGCGTGTTCAGGCGCAACGAGGCCGGCAAGATCTTTCACACCTACTCTGCCTACGCGCGCGGGCTGGACATGCTCAATGTCGCGTACCACTACCTCGACATCGTGCCCAAGGGTCGCGACGAGGCGGCGGCAGGAGCGATGTGGATCCACCGCCGCGACGAGTATCCCGACTGAAGTGGTTGTCGGACCGCCAGGTTCTTACAACAGCCCAGGTCAAAGCGTAAGAGACCAAGGCGCGCCGGCCGCGCCCATTCAACGCGGTCCTGGTCGGTGGTGGCGCAATGGAACCTGCTCCCGACCCGGGCGTCGAGAACTAGCGGAGTGCCGCGTACTCCGCGTCGCTGAGCTCGACGGAAACTGCGGCCAGGTTCTCCTTGAGGTGCTCGAGCGAGAGGGTGCCGGGGATCGGCAGCATCATCGGGGATCGACGGAGGAGCCAGGCGAGCGTGATCTGCCTCGGTGTGGCCTTGTGTGACCGGGCGATGTCGCGAAGGGCTGTCCCATC
>JBOHUP010000116.1:0-9362 GCA_050734615.1 Candidatus Dormibacteraceae bacterium
GCGCGCCAGCAGGTTCAGGCCTTTCCCAGGATTACGGGGTCGCGGCCGCGAGGTCGGCGGCGCTCATGGTCTGCACGAGCTGCTGGCCCTTGGTCACGTCTTGCTGAAACGCCCCATACGGTCCGAACGTGTTGTGGTACTGGTTGTAGTCGAGCGGGCCGCTGGCCCCGTCGTAGTTGATCTTGGTGCCGGCTTTGATCAGCGACAGACAAGATGCATACGTGTAGCACTGCGTCCCGGGCGGGTTCGAAACCTTGCCGATCTCGGCGTTGATGCTGGATCCGGAGATGCTTTTCGCCGCATCGACCGCGAGCGCCTGGCTGATGACCGAGTCGTACGCATAGGCCGCGTTGGCGAGCGGCTGGGTACCGTCCGTCACCACCTGCCCGAAGACCCTGTTGAACTCGTCGGTCGCCGCGCCCGAGACCGACGTGCCGTACACCGAGATCAGGTGGTCATGCGCAACCTGGTAGGTGATTGCCCGAAGGTAATCGTCGCCGCCTGTGACATCGGTCCCGACGAACGGGATGGCGAGGTTGTCGAGCTCCTTGAAGTTTCTATACAGCACCGCGGCGGTGGGTGCGTCCGTCTGCGTGAAGATCACGTCAGGGTTCGTCGCGATCACCTGCTGCACCTGCGTGCGGTACGAGGTCTGCGACGGGGAGATGGTGAGGCTGATGGCGATCTTGCCGCCAAGCTTCTTGAACGTGTTCATGATGGGCGGTGGGAACGTCTGGGCCGCGATGTCCGAATAGAAGATAAGCGCGGCGTTTCGATAGCCCTTCTGGTAGGCGTAAAGGGCCATCGCCACGCCCAGCTGGGAGTCGGACGGGCTGTCTCGCCACAGGTACTGATTGGTGTTCTTGTCGAACTGGGTGCTGCCACCCTGGAACTGGGTCGGGACCTTGGCCGAGGACACGATGGGGGCGACCGCATTGATCTCCTGCGTCTCGGGCCCGATGATGCCTACGACATTGCCGGCAGCGAGCAGCTGGTGCACCGCCGGAACGGCGTCGGCCTCGTCGCACTGCGTATCGGCGTGGATGATGTTCAGCTGCTGGCCGAGGACGCCGCCGCCGTCGTTGATGGCTTTCTGCGCCACCAGAGAGCCCTGCAGCATCGCCTGGCCCAGGCTGGCCAGCGAGCCCGTGAAGCACGACAGCACGCCCATGGTCACGGGACCGCTGGGCTGCTGGCCGGAGGTTGAGGTGCCGCCGCCGCCGCAGGCCGCCAAAAAGAAGGCCGCTGTCAACGAGAGGACCAGCGGGCGGCCGCGTCCGCCTAATCTGCCAAGAGTCCCAGATTGCATTCGGTTTCCTCCCCTGTAGTCCCCGGATAGCGAGGACGGCGCGAGCGGAGCGTAGTTGAGCACGGCGCGCTTGTCAATGGTTGGACCACTGGGCCAATGCGCCTGTTAGACTCAGCCGCGTGGGGACGTCCACCGCCCTGCGCCCGGTGGAGCGAAGCCGCCTTTACGAGGACGTAGGGGAACGGCTGGGAGAGCTCGTCCGCGAGTCGGGGATGGGCCCTGGCGACCAGTTCCCGCCCGAGCGCGAGCTGGCGCATCGCCTGCGGGTCAGCCGCACGTCGGTCAGGCAATCCTTCGTGGTGCTCCAGGCCCTCGGCTTCGTCGACGTCCGCCATGGCGAAGGTGTTTTCCTCAGGCGAACGCGAGGCTTCGGCGAGTCGCTGACCAAGCTGGTCGAACGCCGCCGCCGGCTGCCCGACGTTTTGGAGGCGCGGGAGGCGATCGAGGTCAAGCTCGCCGAGCTGGCGGCGGCGCGCCGGACGGCGCGGGACCTCGCCTCGATGCGTGCGGCCCTCGATCGCATGATGGAGGAGATCAGCGAGGGAGGTCTCGGCACCGAAGGCGATGCCGGCTTTCACCATGCCATCGCGCTGGCGGCCCGCAACGAGGTGCTGCTGCACCTCGTCGACGCCATGGCCGAGGTCATCCACGAGAGCCGTATCGAATCCCTCAGCGAACCCGACCGTCCGTCCCGTTCGCTCGCCGCCCACCGCCGGATCCTGGCCGCCATCGAGGCCGGCACCGCCGGAGAAGCGGTCGAAGCCATGCGCACCCATCTCCGAGAGGTGGCCGACGTTTCCCTACTGCGCTGGCAGCCGGAGGTATCCGGTTAGGGGATGGGACTCAGCCAGGCCGGCGTCTGTTCCAGATGCGGCGGTGCGCTCGACCAGCTACGTGTCTGCACGGCCTGCGGCCATCCGGAAGCGCTGACCGCATGGCAGCGCATCGAGCAGCTCATCGATAGGGGTTCGTTCCAAGAGACCGAGCGCCATCTCAAATCCGGCGACCCGATTGGCTTTACCGACGGTCTCAGCTCGTATCACAAACAAATTGCGGCCGCCCAGGCGGCGACCGGTTTGCTTGACGCCGTGATCACAGGGCGCGCGCATTTGTTGGGGCGCCGGGTCGCGCTGATCGTTTTCGATTTCCGCTTCCTCGGTGGGAGCATGGGAAGCGTCGTCGGCGAGAAGATCGCCAGGGCTTTTGACCTGGGGCGGCGCGAGCGTCTGCCGGTTATCGCGGTGTGCTCGTCTGGGGGCGCCCGAATTCAGGAGGGCATGGTGGCCCTGTTCCAGATGGCCAAGACGACGCTGTTCGCAGCACGGCTGCGCGAGCAGGGCGTTCCACTCATCACGGTGCTGACCGATCCGACGATGGGTGGCGTGCTGGCCTCCTTCGCCAGCATGGGAGACGTCATCCTGGCCGAGCCTCGTGCGCGAGTGTCTTTCGTCGGACCACGTGTGCACGAGAAGGCGATCGGCGATGCAGCCCCGCCCGGCAGCGCGGAGTTCGCGCTGCAGCACGGCACCATCGACGCAATCGTCGAGCGGCAGAATCTGAGGCTGGTGCTGGCTCACCTCATCGGCATGCTCCGCACGCCCGCGCTGCGCCCATCGCGACGCAATCGTGCTTCGGATGAGGCGGCACACGTGGGCGAGCAGCGGCCGGTGTGGGAAACGGTCGAGCTGGCGAGGCACCCGAACCGGCCGACTGGCCGTGACCTCGTGCACCGGGTGTTCGACGACGTCGTCGAGCTGCACGGCGACCGCGCCGGCGAAGACGACGATTCGATCGTGGTCTCGATCGCGCGCCTGGCCGGCCGCGTCGTGGTCGTGGTCGCCCAGGACCGCCGCTCCTCAAACGGAGGCAAGACACGCGCCAGCGGGTATCGCAAAGCCCAGCGCGCATTCACGGTGGCGGAACGGTTCAGCCTTCCACTGATCACTTTCGTGGATACGCCGGGCGCAGCGACCGACGCGGACGCCGAGGCGTCGGGCATCACATCGGCGGTGGCCGAGTCGCTGGCGAGGCTCGGGCGGCTGAGAACGCAGATCGTCAATGTCGTCGTGGGTGAAGGCGGCAGTGGGGGAGCCCTTGCCCTCTCAGTCGGCGACCGGCTGTTGATGCTCGAGAACGCGATCTTCTCGGTGATCGGACCCGAAGCCGCCTCGACCATCCTCTATCGAGACGCGGAGCATGCCCACGAGCTCGCCGCAAGGCTCAAGCTCACAGCGGTGGATCTGCTCCGGCTTCGCATAGTGGACAGAGTCCTGACAGAGCAGCCGGCGGGCCACGAGGCTCCAGAGGTGATGGCCGCGAGCATCCGTGAAGCTCTGATCGATGAGGTGGCGCGGCTGGATGGCATTTCGGTCAAGGACCTGCTCGCGCGGCGCGAATCGAAATATCGCTACGCGCACGCTGTCCGCGGCCGCCTGCACCTCTTCGCGCGTCCATCGTCGCCGGCAGCCGGTGACGGCACTGCCCGGGCCTGATCGGTGACACAGGGGGCCGCGTTGATGCTGGACGGGATCAGGGTCCTGGACTTCACGCAAGCCCTGGCAGGGCCCTATTGCACCATGCTGCTCGGCGACCTCGGAGCCGACGTCGTCAAGGTCGAGCCACCCGGTGGCGATCAATCTCGACGGTGGGGCCCGCCTTTCATCAACGGTGAGTCCTCCTACTTCCTTTCGGTCAACCGCAACAAGCGCAGCATTGTCCTCGACCTCAAGACCGCCGAAGGCCTGGCCGCGGCGCAAGCGCTGGCCATGGCCTGCGACTTGCTGGTGGAGAACTTCAGGCCCGGCGTCATGACCAGGCTCGGCCTGGGCGCGGCCACGCTCCAGGGACAGAAGCCGTCCCTGGTGTACGCATCCATCAGCGGTTACGGGCAGAACCAACCTGAGCTGGCCGGCTACGACCAGATCGCGCAGGGCACGTCCGGGATGATGAGCGTCAATGCCCTTCCGGACTCGCCGCCGGCCAAGGTGGGAGTTCCCATCGGCGACATCGCAGCAGGGATGTTCGCCACACAGGCAATCCTCGCTGCTCTGCTCGAGCGCCAGCGGACGCGGAAAGGGCGCTACATCGACGTCGCTCTGAACGACGCGCTGCTGGCGCTGTTCACGTATCAGGCGGGTCGCCTGTTCGCCACCGGCCACGTGCCGTCGCGCGAGGGTAACTATCACGCGACGATCGCTCCTTATGGGACGTTCGCAGTGCGCGACGGATTCATCAACATCGCCGTGGCGACGGATGGCCAGTTCCAACGCTTCTGCGACGCGATCGGAGCCAAAGAGCTCTCCCAGGATCCCCGGTACGGATCCAATGCCGACCGGCAGGCGTCCAAGGTCGAGCTGGCGACGGCGATCGAGGTGCACCTGAAGCGCTGCACACGCGAGGAGTGGTTGGTCCGGCTTCGCAGCCATGGCATCCCGGCCGGCCCGATCCTCGATATCGACGAAGCTTTTGCCAGCCCGCTCGCCGCGGACCGCGACATGCGCGTTGATGTCCAGCACCCGGTTTCCGGAAACATCGGCCAGGTCGGCGCGCCCTGGAAGATCGACGGCGAATCAAGCCCCATCCGGCTGCCGCCACCCGTCCTCGATGAGCACCGAAACCAGGTCGTGCGCGATTGGTTGGGCAACCGGCGTGACTGAGCGGGCACCGCTGGCCGGGATTCGTGTGCTCGAAGTGGGTAATTACATGGCCGCTCCCTTCTGCGCCATGCAGCTCGCCGACCTCGGCGCCGACGTGGTCAAAGTCGAGAATCCCGAGGGCGGTGATCAGGTTCGGCTGGTGGCTCCGCTCGTCGCCGGAGAGGGCTCGGCGTTCATGCGTCTCAACCGCAACAAACGCTCGGTCGCGCTCGACCTCAAGACCAAAGAGGGCAAAGAGATCTTTCGCAAGCTCGCGGCTGCATCCGACGTGCTGGTCGAAAACCTGAGGCCCGGGACCATGCAGGACCTCGAGCTCGACTACGAATCTCTTCGCCTCATCAATCGAGGCCTGGTTTACGTGGCGGCTTCGGGTTGGGGACAGGACGGACCGCTGCGCGACCGGCCGGGGATGGACATCATGGCCCAGGCCCGCTCCGGTTTGATGAGCATCACTGGAAGCCCGGGCGGCGACCCGGTGAAGGTGGGCGTGCCCTTGTGCGATCTGGTCTGCGCCCTGTACGGAGCGCTCGCTGCAACCGCCGCCCTGCTCGCCCGCCGCGACACCGGTGAAGGGCAGTTCATCGACGTCTCGCTGCTCGAGTCCGGTGTCTCCCTCGCGGTCTGGGAAGCGGGCGGATTCTTCGCGACGGGTCAGGTTCCGGGCCCGCTTGGATCCATGCATCAGACGAGCGCCCCGTACCAGGCCTTTCGTGCCGCGGACGGCTGGCTCACGATCGGCGCGACCACCAGGTTCAACTGGACTGCCCTGTGTCGCGTGCTCGGCCTGGACCGCCTCCTCGAAGACCCCCGCTACACCGATGCCAACCTGCGCTTCAAGAATCGCGACTCGCTCGCTACCGAGATTGAGGATGTCTTGCAAGAACGTCCGGTCGGGCACTGGATCACAGCTCTCGACGAGGCGGGCGTGCCGTGCGGGCCGATCCAGGACTTCGGGCAGGTCTTCAACGACTCCGGCCTGGTCGCGCGGGACTTCTTCTGGGATGCGCCCCACGCCACCGCCGGCATGGTCCGGCAGCTGGGGTCGCCGATGCGTTTTTCGAAGACGCCGGCCAGGCGCGACACGGCGGGCCCGCGGCTGGGCGACGACACCCGCGCAGTCCTGGCGGAGATCGGATATGGCCCGGCGGACTTGACCGAGCTTTTTCGGCGCAAGGTGATTGGGGAACCTCAACGGGCGGTGGGGGGTTGAGCGACGGTGAGCTGATCACCGAGCGGCGAGGCGCAGTGCGGTGGGTCACCTTCAATCGCCCGCAGGCGCGCAACGCGATGACCTGGAACATGTACTCCCGGCTCATCGAGGTTTGCGAAGAGGTCAAACGAGAGCGTGATGTCCGGGCGATGGTTCTGACCGGGGCCGGTGGCAAGGCGTTCGTCGCCGGCACCGACATCTCGCAGTTCCGCTCTTTCGAAACTGCCCAGCAGGCACTGGACTACGAGGCACGCGGCAACCTCGTCATGAGCACGCTGGAGTCGGTGCGGGTGCCGACCATAGCGGCGATCGCCGGGCCTTGCACCGGAGCCGGCGCCGCCATCGCGGCATGCTGCGACATCCGCATCGCGTCCCCGTCGGCACGCTACGGCTTCCCGATCGCCCGGACCCTCGGCAACTGCCTCTCGATGCCCAACTACGCGCGAACCGCGAGCCTGGTCGGTTTCGCACGGTTGAAGGACTTGATCATGCGCGCCCGGCTGATGGATGCGGCCGAGATGCTCGCGTGCGGGATGCTGTCCGAGGTGACGCCAGACGAGGAGTCGCTGCCCGCCCGCGCGCAGGAGCTGGCCGAGAACATCGCCGCCAACGCACCACTCACGCTTTGGGCCACCAAGGAGGCACTGCGTCGCGTCCGCGACCAGCTCATCCCGGAAGGCGCCGATTCCGACCTGATCATCGCCTGCTACACGTCCAAGGACTTCCACGAAGGAGTCGAGTCGTTCCTCGCCAAGCGCAAGCCCCATTGGACGGGCGAATAGACATCGCCATTTGCTCGGCCTGACCCCACTCGACATCGCAGCCATCCTCGCCGCGGGGCTGGTGGCGGGCATGGCCAACGCCATCGTCGGCTCCGGCTCGCTGGTCACATTTCCAGTTCTGCTCGCCGTTGGATACACGCCCGTGGTGGCGAACGTGACCAACACCGTGGGGATCGTCTTCGGATCGATCAGCGGAGTCGTGGGGTATCGCCGGGAGCTCGTGGGCCAGCGGGATCGGATCACCGCCCTGGCGCTCCCGAGTGCCGCCGGCTCACTCGCGGGCGCGCTGCTTTTGCTCGTCCTGCCCGAGGCCGTCTTTCATCGCGTCGTTCCGCTGCTGATCCTGTTCGCGCTCGCCCTGGTGATCGCACAGCCGCGCCTTTCCGCGCTGCTGGCCAACCATCGCGACCATCCCTTCAACGCGTGGGCGCTTCGCGTCGCAGTCTTCTTGACGGCGATCTATGGCGGCTATTTTGGCGCTGCCCAGGGCGTGATCCTGGTCAGCCTGATGGGCGTCCTGCTGCACGATAGTTTGCAGCGCATCAACGCGCTGAAGAACGTCGTCGCCGCCATCGTGAATGCCGTATCCGCCGTGGTGTTCGTATTCCTGGCCCACATTGCGTGGCCGGCGGTCCTGCTGTTGGCCGTCTCGAGCACAGGTGGTGGCCAGCTCGGGTCGGCGGTGGGGCGGAGGCTCGCGCCGAACCTGCTGAGGGCGTTGATCGTGGTCGCCGGGGTGGCCGCGGTCGTCAGGCTGCTGCTCTGACGGTCGACGTGTTAATCGATTGACACCATGACGCCCTGCGGCGTAACGTCGGCTAGTATCGGTACGTACGAGTACTGATGCGTTCTTGGAGCAAAGGGTCAAGGGGGCACCAATGATTTCGTTTGAGCTGACCGACGAGCAACGCGAGATCCGCGACTGGGTCCATGGCTTCGCCGAGAAGGAGATCCGCCCCGTCGCCCATGAGTACGACGAGAAAGAGGAATTTCCCTGGCCGGTGCTCAAAAAGGCCGCCGAAGTCGGGCTCTACGGAGTCGATTTCCTCCAGCAGACGTTTGGCGACACCACCGGGATCATGCCGGCGCTGGTGGCCGAGGAGCTGACCTGGGGCTGCGCGGGCATCGCCCTCGCCATCCAGGGCACCGGGCTGCCGACCGCCGCCATCTTCTCCCAGGGCACCCCCGAGCAGATCGCCACCTGGATCCCCGCCTGCTACGGCACGCCGGACAAGCCGGCCCTCGGCGCTTTCGCCGTCACCGAGCCCGATGCGGGTTCGGACGTGTCTTCGATGAAGACCCGCGCCATCCGCCAGAACGGCGATTGGGTCATCAACGGCCAGAAGATCTTCATCACCAACGGAGGCATCGCGGACGTCCACGTCGTCGTGGCCGCTGTGGAACCCGAGCTAGGCACACGGGGCCAGGCGAGCTTTGTCGTCCCGCCCTGGACCAAGGGCCTGCGCATGGGCAAGAAGGAAAAGAAGATGGGTATCCGCGCCTCGCACACGGCCGAGGTGCTGCTCGAGGACTGCACGATCCCCGCGGAAAACGTGCTGGGCGGCATGGACAAGCTCGAGGCCAGGCTCAAGCGGGCGCGCGAGGGCACCTCGCAGCGCGCGTCCGGCGCCCTCAAGACGTTCGAGCTGTCGCGGCCGATCGTCGGAGCGCAGGCGCTGGGCATCGCGCGCGCGGCCTTCGAGTTCGCGCTGCAGTACGCCAAAGAACGCAAGCAGTTCGGCAGGCCCTTGATCGACAATCAGGCCATCGCGTTCATGCTGGCCAACATGGCCACCGAGATCGAGGCCACCAGGGCCCTGATCTGGCGAGCGCTCTGGGAGGGTCGCAGCGGTGGCGAGTTCAAGAAGGCCGAGGGTTCGATGGCCAAGCTGAAGGCCGGCGAGGTGGCGGTCAAGGTGACCGAGCAGGCGATCCAGATTTGCGGCGGCTACGGCTACATCCGCGACTTCCCGGTCGAGAAGTGGCATCGCGACGCCAAGATCTACACCCTGTTCGAGGGCACCAGCGAGATCCAGCGGCTCGTCATTTCGCGGGCCATCGCCAAGGACTGATGCCTCCAGCGGCGGGCTTGGCGGCCCAGCAAAGGCGCGACGCAAGGGTCGAGAAGCGCCGCTGCCGGCTGGCCGAGGCGGCGCTGACGCTTTTCGCGACCCGGGGCTACAACGTCACCTCCGTGGACGACATCGTCGGCGCCGCCAGGGTGTCCAAGTCCGCCTTCTACGAATTCTTCGAATCCAAGGAGCACTGCTTCCGCGACCTGCTGACCGAGGAGGGCGGCGCGCTGATCCAACAGGTGCTGGCCGGCGCCGCCTCGGGCCACGATCATCACGCACGGCTGCGATTGGGAATCACGACCTTCGTCAGCGCGTGCTTCGAGCGCTCGT
>JBOHUP010000117.1:0-8751 GCA_050734615.1 Candidatus Dormibacteraceae bacterium
GGTCGTGCTCGACCATGCCCTGCGTCGAGAGCCTGATGACCATCTCGCTGACGCTGGGGGATGAGATGCCGAGTCGCTGGGCGAGCTCGCGTGTCGGGACAGGGCGCGCGTCACCGTGCAGCTGATAGAGCGCTTTGAGGTAGTCCTCCTGCGCGCGTGTGAAGGTGCTGCGGCGTTCGAGCTGGTCGACCACGCGTGCCTAGGCTTCCCTAATTCGAGTCACCGGGCCACCTATCATCAAAGATAGGATAACCTAAACCTACGCTAGTGTCCCGTTACCGAAGTTCGTGATATAATAGTGGGGTAGCCGGCAGCCGCCACAATGAGGTCCACGCCATGCCACGCGGCCGTCCCCACAAGACCACTGTTGTCGTCTCCGCCGAAGATCGTAACCAGCTCTTGCGATGGTCCAAGCGTCCGAAGTCCAGCCACTCCCTGGCTCAGCGCGCAAGCATCGTCTTGCGATGCGCGGAGGGAGATCCCAGTAGCAAGGTCGCCCGCGATCTTCGGATCACCAACACCACAGTTTGGAAGTGGCGCAAGCGTTTCGTCGAGCGAGGCCTGGCTGGGCTTCTTGATGAACCCAGAGTTGGCGCCCCACGCAGCATCAGCGACGACAAGGTCGAGGAAGTGGTGACCGCCACCTTGGAATCCATGCCCAAGGACGCAACCCATTGGAGCACGCGTTCCTTGGCCGCCAGGACCGGCATCAGCAACGCCTCGGTCGCCCGCATCTGGCACGCCTTCTCCCTGCAGCCCCATCGCGTCGAGACCTTCAAGCTCTCCAACGATCCTCAGTTCGTAAACAAGGTCCGCGACATCGTCGGTTTGTATTTGAATCCGCCCGATCAGGCCCTGGTTTTGTGCGTCGACGAGAAGAGCCAGATCCAGGCTCTCGACCGCACTCAGCCGATCTTGCCATTGGCGCCGGGGACGCCCGAGCGACGCACTCACGACTACCTCAGGCACGGCACCACTTCGCTCTTCGCCGCCCTCGACGTGGCTACCGGCAAGGTCATCGGTGAAACCCATCGTCGCCACCGATCCATCGAGTTCAGGGCCTTTCTCAATCGAGTCGATGGTGAGGTTCCGGAGGATTTCGATGTCCACTTGGTCATGGACAACTACAGCACTCATAAGACTCCGATCATCAAACGCTGGCTGGTCCGCCATCCCCGATTCCATGTCCATTTCACACCTACCTACAGCTCCTGGATCAACCAGATCGAGCGCTGGTTCTCGATGCTGACCGAAAAGCAGCTCCGACGAGGAACGCACACAAGTACCCACCAGCTGGAAGTTGCCATCCGCCTCTACCTCGCCACCTGCAACGATTCGGCCAAGCCATTCGTGTGGGTCAAGAATGCTGATGAGATCCTCGCCAGCATCGCTCGATTTTGTCAACGAACTTCGGTGGCAGGACACTAGATGGTCTCTCTTAGCGCAGCTGGTCTTGGCTCCCGGCCTGTGCGTCCCCGTCCGGCGCATTCCGCCACACCCGCACGGCGCGCCAGCCCCCAACGGCCAGCGGGCAATGATCAGCCGCAGGCGCCCGTGGCGCTGCTCGCGGGGTTGTAGGTCACGCTCACGTTTGGCGTCACGGTGACCTCTGACCCAGAGGTGAAGACCGACATGTAGTCCGCGCAGCCCTCGCTCAGATGGAAGTCGTAGTTCACCGAGGTGACGTTCAAGAAGCTGATCACAGCGCCGGAGTGGTGCATACAGTAGTTGGTGGTGCCCACCCCGTTGTCGATGCACTGGATTGCCTTGGCCCACTGCTCGAGCGTGAGGATGCTGACCGACATCGGGCCGGTCGAGGTCGCCTCCAGGTGGTACGTGAAGGTGTCGGGAACTCCACCTGCCAGGTACCACGACGAGCCTTTCAGATCCTGGATGACGTTCCAGATCGTGAGCTTGGGGTGGGCCAGCTCGGCCTTGGTCGTGGCCAGCTCTCCCAGGGTTGCGGTCAGGTTGGTCGACGTGGTGTTGAGCTGGTCGTGCAGGTTCTGGTTGCGGCCGGTCAGCGATTCGTTCTGGCTGGTGAGCGAGCGGATAGTGGCCTGGTTGTTGGTGTCGTCGAGGTACAGCACGCCGAGACCCACGACCGCGACCAGCAGGGCGCCGGCAAGAGCAGCCGTCCACACCTGGCGCTCGCGGCCGTCGTAAAACCTCCTCCACGACGAGGTGGGCTGGATGCGACGCCGCGGCGGCGGGGGCGAATATGCTCCGGTAGCGGGAAGCCGCGCCGGCTCGACAGGCGGTGACAGGTGCTCCATCTCGGTCGGCGTCATGATCGCATCCCGCGCACGATCAACTGTCAGACCTGACCCACTCGAGGCCACGCCCCGTAGACCTGGCTGATCTTCGATCCAGTCTCAGCCTGCGCCGCAAGGTCGAAAGTGAAGGTCGTCCCGTCTGGCTGCCACGCCGGCCCGAGGTTGCAGTTGGGCGAGCAGGCTGCCTCCTCGACGTAAAAGATCGTCGTCGAGTTGAGCCACACGGGCGACGAGCGGATCTGCTGCAGCTCGCCGCCAGAACGTCCGCTGTGGCCGTAAAGCCAGACATGCGGCTTGTCGGCGGAGTCGCGCACGGTGAACGCGAGGTTGTCGTCTCCGGGGTCGGCGCGGGGCCGGATCCACGCCAGCTGCTGCCCGATCGCCTGCGATGCTCCCGCGCTGGAATCCCACATCTGGATCGCGCCCGAGCCGGGCGGCCGGTAATACAGCTTGCTGCCGGTGCTGCCCCAGGTGGCCATGGTCGCGCTGGCCAGCGAGAACGCGAGGCTGCCGTCGGTGGTGCGGCGCACCTGCAGCTGGTCCCCTGCGCTCGCATAGGTCTCGTCGAGCGCGAAGTACGCCCCGTCCGGCGAGAAGGCCAGGTAGGCGTCATCTTCGTTCGGGTTGGGTCCGCGGCCGACCACCGCGCCGAGCGTGGCCACGACCCGATCGCCGCCACCGCTCAGCAGGTGAACGTTGACCGCGCTCGAGTCGGACGTGACGTACGCCAAGAACCCGCGATCCGCGCTCCATGCGTGCAGGCCGTCGAGGAAGCTGCCGCCCTGCCAGCTCGTCGCCACGGTCGAGATCCCCGTGAACAGGTCGAGAAAAGCGATGACGCTCGTGCCCGGAGTGTTCGGGCTGCCCTGCGACGCGTACCAGGAGATGGTCGTCTGAGTCACGAGCTCGGGCTGGAAAGGACCGCCCGCCAGAGTGCAGATGGCCCTGGGGTTCTTGGCGTCGGTCACGTCGGCGACGATCGGGCTCCTGGCTCCCTGCATCACCAAGACGGCCTCGTTGCTGGTCGCCTGCCCGGGGCACGCAGCGCTCATCGCGGCCCAGCTTGGGACGGTCAGCGGGCTCGGCACGGGCGATGGCGATTCGACAGGGCTCGGGCTCGGCGACGGGCTGGGGCTTGGGCTGGCGCTCGGGGTCGGGCTCGAGTGGCTCGGGCTGGGGCTGGAGTGCGAGGCCAGAGGCCCGTTTGCCGAGCAGGCGGCGCCGGCCACCAGAAGGCACACGAGAGCTACCCCTTTCCTCACAGTGGACTGAACGACCAAAGGTACTCCGACGTTACGGCGCGCAACCCGGCCTGAATATGCACCCTGACCGTTCTTGTTTAGCGAGGCTTTAACGACTCTGCTGACATGATTAAAGCTGACCCGACGCCGGCTGGCAGATCGGGCACCAGTACGTGTGGCGGGCGTGCTCGCCCTGCGCCCGCACCCTGATCGGCGTCCCGCAACGCGGGCATGGTCGCCGACCCCGGCCGTGGACGGCGCCTCTGCCATACCCCGGAAAGCGCCGTTCGAATCCGCCGCGCAGATTCGCCCGCATGGCCTGTCGGGCGGTCTCGAACAGCGGTGCGAGCTCGTCATCTGTGAGAAGCGCGGTCGAGGTCCAGGGGTTGACGCGGCGATGCCAGAGCGTCTCGCACCGGTAAACGTTGCCGATACCCGCGGCGACCCGCTGGTCCAGCAGCAGCTCACCGATCGGCACGGAGCCGAAGGTTCGCGCCCGCGCGACCACCTCGGCGACCGCCCAGTCGTCGGCCAGGATGTCTGGACCGAGGTGGCGCACGCTGCCGGCCGTGTTGCGCACGAGCTCGACGATCGGGGCGCCAAAGCACACGGCGACTGTTTCCTCGGTCTCGAGCATCGCCCTCAGCTGCCAATCCGGCCGGCGCCAGCGCTCGCCTGGACGGTAGAGGTGCCAAACGCCGCGCATCCGCATATGGGAGTGGAGCGCGAGGCCGGTGTCGAAGCGGATCAGGAGGTGCTTGCCCACCGGTTCCACCGCCGTGACGGTGCTGCCCGCAAGGCGCCTCAGCGCATCAGGCCGCGCGGCGGTCACGCGCTTGCCCTCGAGCCCAGCGCGCAACGCCGCCGCCGTCCGCCAAATCGTGTCGCCCTCAGGCATCGCTACCGAGAATGTTGCGCGAACCAAGCCGGGCTGTGGCCCGCGCGCCGCCGTCGGTGCCTACTGGCCGGTCAACCCGACACGAGTTCCAAGCCGGTGTCCACTCGCGCTACCCCTCCCTCCTGGATGGAGGAAGGCTCAAGTACTCCTTGACGTCGCCGCCCGTCAGCTTCTGCACGGTGGCGACGGTCGAGGCGACCTGGGTCGCGATCTTGTCAAAGATGGCGAGGATCTTGGAGAAGTCCCCGCCGGACTCGACCTTCCACCAGTGGCCACCAGTGTCGGTGGCCATCGAACGAAAGTATTTGATGTTCGGAGACAGGACAAAGGCGATCGCGCCCGCTTCGCGCAGCTTGCCCGTGATGGTCGAGGGACGAAGCTGGCGCTGCAACGCCGGCTCGTCGGTGATCAGAACCAGGATCTTCATTGCGCCCGCTCGGTACCCGGGCTGCCTCAGAGCGGCTTGCAGCGCTTCCAGCGACGATTCCCCTTCGTTGTCTCCGCCCGAGTTCCGAGGGATGCCGCGAAGCAATGCCTTGACGCGGTCCGCGCTCGAGCTGAACGGGGTCGCCACAATCCGGTCACCTTCGATGGTGAGGTCGCCGAAACCGACCACTGCGGCCGCCCAATCGATGCGCCTGGTGGCGAGCCTGTCGACAAATGACTCGCAGCTCTCGATCAAGCCGTCGATCTTGTCGTTCATGCTCCCGGTGGTGTCAATGACGAAGACCAGGTCGGCGCGCGCCTTGTCCGAGTCCCGGCCCATCTCCATCCGGACGACCTTTGCCACACCGCTCGTTTGCAGGTCGGCGGCCGCCGGACTCGGCACAATCTTGGTCATACCTATTACTTTGCCGTGACCGTCAGCTCGATGTCGCCGCTCAGGGTCGCGCCGGGCATGAGGATCCCGTCGCCGAACGCAAGGCTGAACTCGACGTCGGCGGGAAGCGTGTCGCCGCTCCAGTGCCAGTGGACATCGGCCTGGTGCCATGGGGGTTGGAGCGCGAGGTCGATGCGATGCTTCGATGGATCGAACTTGGGCCCGGAGGCTTGCCTCAATCGCACCGAGAAGTTGATCTCGCGCGCCGCGGGATCGAATGAGCGCAGCACGACCTCGCGGGGGATGATCTCCAGCTCCGGCATCCGGCCGCCGCTTCGAGCGTCGTAATCCGCGCGAAGCTCGGGCTTGCCGAGAATCCGAAACGCCTCGTTGATGCGCTTCATCCGCTCTTCGGCGGACGGATCTCCCCGGTTGTGATCAGGGTGGTACCTGCGCGCCAGCCCCTTGTAGGCGGCCGCGATCACGTCGGGTTCGGCGGACGGATCCACCTGAAGGACGCGATAAAGGTCGGCCTCTTCAGGCAAGTAATCCTCCCCCCATCAAGCCACCCTCTCGGTACAAGATAAACCAGAGTTGGCACGCTTCCGATTGACTGTCGAGGTCCGCGGAGCACCCGCCACGGCGGCCAGGTCCATTCGGAGACCGAGACCGCCGTCGCGCAGGGCTGCTTCGGGCCGATCGTTTCCCGCCCTCGGCCTGCTCCGGGGCCGGCTGGCCAGAATCGGCCTGGTGGTCGTAGTCGTGCTCGTCGCGGCCGGCACCTGGAATTATCTGCAGCCGGTTCCGGCGGTGGCCGCATCCACCTCAGGTCTCTCCCAGTACGTGATCACCGGGACCCCACCCACCCTGCCCTGGCCGAACGCGGGCTCGGCGGCGGTGGGCGCCTCGGGTGTCGGCTTGATCGCCACCTCCGGCGACCAATCGCCGGCACCGGCGGCCAGCGTGGCGAAAGTGATGACAGCGCTGGTGGTGCTGGCGGACAAGCCGCTTGCAGTCGGAGGTTCGGGACCGACGCTGATCATGACCGACCAGGATGTCTCGACCTACACGGCAGATGCGGCCGACCAGCAGTCGGTGGTCCCGGTGGTTGCAGGCGAGCAGCTCAGCGAGTTCCAGGCGCTCGAGGCGCTGCTGATCCCCTCGGGCAACAACATCGCGGAGACGCTCGCCCGCTGGGACGCCGGCTCGGTGGCGGCATTCGTCGCCAAGATGAACCAGCGCGGAGCGACATTGCACATGACCCGGACAACCTTCGCCGACCCGGCCGGCGCTTCGACCCAGACGGTGAGCACGCCCACCGACCTGCTTGCCCTGGGCACGGCCGCGATGCAGCAGGACGTCGTGGCCCAGATCGTGGGCTTGCCGCAGACCACGCTTCCCGTCGCCGGCACCGTGTACAACGTGAACGCAGTCCTCGGCCAGAGCGGGATCATCGGGATCAAGACCGGATCCGGATTCGGCGCCGGCGCCACGTTCCTGTTCGCAGCCGCCGCCACCGCCGATGGCCGCCCGCTGACCATCTTTGGTTGCGTCATGGGTCAGCCGACCCTGGCCATAGCCTTCGATGCGGCCCAGTCGCTCATCGGAACGATGCAGTCCGCCTTGAAAATGCGCCCCATCGTCTCCAGCGGCGACGTCGTCGGCGCTTACGCCACCGCCTGGGGAAGCCGCGCCAACCTCGTGGCGACCTCGGGGCTGACGCTCGTCGAATGGCCCGGGATGATCCTGCGCGAGCGACTGGATACGAAAACGCTCGCGGTCGACGGCGCGGTGGCGAGCGGAACGCCGGCGGGGTCCCTGCACTTGGTCCTCGGAGATCAGCGGAGCGACGTGCCCCTGGTCACGGCGGGCTCTCTCGATCCTCCGGGGCTGGCGTGGCGCCTGTCCCGAATCAACTGGTGACCCGCTCCACGGTTACTGCGGTGCGGGTGGAGCTGCTCCGGCACGATCTGGCGCAACCGTGCCATATTGACCTCATGACGATCTCCGACCTGGTCCGCCTCCGGCGGGCGCGAGACCGCATGGATCGGGCTTACGAGCAGCCCCTGGACGTCCCGGCCCTGGCGCGCGGCGCGGCCATGTCGCCCGGGCACTTCTCGCGCAGCTTCCGCGTGGCCTTCGGCGAGAGCCCTTACTCCTACCTGATGACAAGGCGGATCGAGCGCGCCAAGACCCTCCTCAGACGCGGCGACATGAGCGTCACCGACATTTGCTTCGCCGTTGGTTGTACCTCGCTTGGATCGTTCAGCTCAAGGTTTGCCGAGCTCGTTGGCGAGAGCCCGAGCGCGTACCGGGCTCGCAGCCACGACGAGAGCGCCGCGATCCCGGCCTGCTTCGTCAAGGTTCTTACCAGACCGGTCAGGAATGAAGAAGCAAAATCCTCAGCCCGAGCCTAGGGTGGTTGGCATGGGATTGAAATTTTCGACATGCTTCATCGCCGTGCACGACCACGACGAGGCGCTCGCCTTTTACCGCGATGCCCTCGGCCTGGAGGTGCGCAACGACGTCAAGTACGAGGGCATGCGCTGGGTCACCGTCGGCCCACCGTCGCAGCCGGATGTCAACATCGTGCTCGAGCCGCCGGCCGCCGGCCCCGACGCCTCACCCGCTGACAAAAAGGCCATGTCCGAGCTGCTGGCCAATGGCATGCTGCGTGGCGTGATCTTCACCACCGACGACTGCGACGCCACCTTCGAGAGGATCCGGGCGGCCGGCGGCGAGGTTCTCCAGGAGCCGATGGATCAGTTCTACGGCGTGCGCGACTGCGCTTTTCGCGACCCGTCGGGCAACATGCTGAGGATCAACCAGCCACGAGTGGCGGCGGCTAAGAGCTAGGCCCTCGAACGGATCGGCGAGGGACGCGGTGCGTCCCCTCCGCGCCTCCTCCCCTAATGCGTCTGTCTCAGGCCGAGCACGTTGCCGTCCGCGTCTTTCACCGTCGCGATCAGCAAACCACCACCAACGTCCTTCACGTCCTGCTGGACCTGAGCGCCGGCGTCCAGCAGCTTCTGCAGGCTCGCTCTGGCGTCCTCGACCTCCCAGTAGGCGATCGGACCCGGGCCCTCACCGCGCGGATCGAGGCCGAACTCCTGGTCCCCGACCCGGAACCCGACATAGTAGGCGGTGTCGGCATAAGGCTCGACACCCAGCACCTCGCTGTAGAGCTTTTTCGCCTTGGTCAGGTCCTTGACGGGGTAGACGAGCAAATGCATGCCCTTGTTCATTCGGTGCTCTCCTTGGCGCGCTATTGGTTTGACTCCATGCAGAGCACGTTAGGTCTGGCCGAGGCTTTTTACTTCTTCGTTCCTGACCGATTTGGTCGAGTCCTCGTTGAGGTGCCGACGTAGGCCGCCAGGTGTTCGCCGGTGAGGGTGCACCGGGAAGCGACAAGGTCGGCGGGCGTGCCCTCGAAGACGATCCGGCCCCCCTCGTGGCCAGCGCCGGGGCCCAGGTCGATAATCCAGTCGGCTTGGGCCATGACCGCCTGGTGATGTT